>NZ_JAMYUT010000008.1:0-213231 GCF_040323235.1 Mesorhizobium sp. M0051 | reverse complement strand
CAGAATCGATTTCCGCACACCACACAAGAGTCCCTTTGTACTCATGTGCGATTCCCCTGCCCACGAGGGGGAGATGTCCGGCAGGCCAGAGGGGGGCGCCACGCAATGATGCGGGGGAAAAGCTTGCCCCGCGCCGCCGCGCCCTTGCTCGGCTTTGCCCGCCTTCTGCGCCGCTACGGCTTTGCCATAGCGCCGGATCAGGTCTCCAGCTTAATGCAAGCGGTGACATTGCTCGGGCCGCGCTCGATGGCCGATATCCGCGAGGCGGCGCTCGCGACGCTAGCGCCGCCGCCCGACCGCCGCGACGAATTCGAGGCGCATTTCCAGAGCCATTTCTACGGCAATACATCGGCGATGGTCGAAGGCGACGCCGACGAGGAAACCTGCATCAAGGATGATGGCGGCGCCGACGAACAACAGATCGAAGCCGACCGGCAGCAAGAAGGCGGCGAGCTGTCCTCGGCCCTGGAGCAATTGAGCCGCCGCGATTTCCAGCGCGACGATGACGGCCTTGCCGCGTTCCGCCGCAAGCTGGCGTCCGCCCTGCCCGCCCGCCGCTCCTTCCGCACCATGCGCACGCACTCGCGCGGCAAGCTCGATCTGCGCAGATCGCTCAGGGAAATCGTCAGTGCCGATGGCGACGTGCCCTCACCGCTGCTGCGCCGCCGCCAGACCGTCCCCCGAAAGCTGCTGCTGCTGATCGACGTGTCCGGCTCGATGAAGCTGCATACAGCGGATTATCTCAAACTGGCGCATGTCGCGGTGCAAGGCGCCGATCGCGCCGAAATCTTCACCCTCGGCACGCGGCTGACCCGTATCACCTCAGCACTGCGTATCCGCGACCGCGACCAGGCATTGGCCCGCGCGGCCGCCCAGGTTGACGACTGGGACGGCGGCACCCGCATGGGACCGACACTGCTCGCCTTCCTCTCAGTGCCGCGCTTTTCCGCTTTCGCGCGCGGTGCCGCGGTCGTCATCCTGTCCGACGCGCTGGAACGCGGCGACCATGGCGAGCTGGAAATGGCGATGCGCCGGCTGAGCGCCCGCGCGTTCCGGCTGTCGCTGGCAACGCCTTTGGCCGGCGACCCGCGCTTCAGGCCGGCAACGGCGGCACTTCGCGCCATCCTGCCGGTGATCGACGATCTCGTCGACGGCTCGTCGCTCAAGGGTCTAACCGATTTCATCCTGTCGCTCGCCCGCCCTGCCCCGGCGGCGACGACAATCTGGAAGAGGGTTTCGTGATGCAGAAGGTAATCGACGCACATTTTCACATCTGGCGCCAAAAGGACCAGCCCTGGCTGGTCGGACCGATGCTGCCGCGCATCTTCGGCCCCTACGAGCCAATCCGCCGCGACTATCCGATCGAGGAGTTTCTGGCCGATCAGAAGGGGTCCGGCGTCGAAAAGGCGGTCTATGTCCAGACCAACTGGGCCAGGGAGGATTTCGAGAATGAAGTCGCCTTCCTGCAGAAGACCGCTGACGAGACCGACTGGCCGCATGCCATCGTCGGCTACGCCGACATGACCGCCGACGACATCAGGCCCCAGATCGATCGCTTGAAAAAATATCCGCTGCTGCGCGGCGTGCGCATGCAACTACACTGGCACGAGACGCCGGCCTTCCGTTTTGCGGCTTCGGCGGACCAGGTCATCGACCGCAAGGTGCGGGCGAATGTAGCGCGGCTGAAGGATTATGGCTTGTCCTTCGACCTTCAGCTCTTCCCTGCTCAGATGAAGGACGGCCTGACGCTGGTCGGCGAAAACCCCGAAACGAATTTCATCCTCACCCATGCCGGCATGCTAACCGGCATGGAGCCGGAAGCCATCGAAGCCTGGAAGACCGGCCTGCGCACGCTGTCGGCCGCACCCAATCTCTACGCCAAGCTCTCCGGCCTCGGCACCTTCGTCCACCGCAACGACCCGGCGCTGATCGCCTACATCGTCGACCACGCGATCGAGATCCTGGGCGCTGACCATCTGATGTTCGGCTCGAACTTCCCGATCGAGAAGCTATGGACCAGCCACGCCGAACTGATCAAGGCGCACCGCAATGCGATCGCCAATCATGGCGCGGCGGCGGAGGCTGATATTTTCTGGAACACGGCGGAGAAGGTTTACCGGCCGGTGTGAGACGCGCGCTTCCCGCCCCACAAGTGAGAAGATAAGGTAAGCCGCCTACTTCACCTCGAACTGCGGATCGACCGGGATCTGCAGCGCCGTGACCAGATGGTTGGTCTGGCCTGCGAGCCCGATGATCGACACCAGTTCGCCATGCTGCGCGTCGGTCATGCCCTTGGCGCGAGCTGCTGCCGTGTGCGAGTGGACGCAGTAGGAGCAGCCATTGGCGGTCGACACCGCGATGTAGATCATCTCCTTGGTCAGCGGATCGATGGCGCTGTCAGCGACCATCACCACCTTCAACTGTTCCCAGATCCGCTTCAACGCCGGCGGATCGTTGGCCAGCCCACGCCAGAAATTGTTGACGAAATCGGATTTGCGCGTCGCGCGGATATCGTCGAACACGGCCTTCACCGCCGGGACTTTCTCCACCTCGGCATCGCTGAGAAGTCTTGTGGTGGCCATGGCGTGATCCTTTCGTTTCGATCGATGAACGTTAAATCAAGTTCCGAGCAAAGGCGGCTAACCAGCTTCTCTGACTCAATTTTTTGGCGCGCAATGGCCTTAACTTCGTCATCCTAGGGCGAAGCAGGAGCGAAGCTCCGTCGCGGAGACCCTGGGATCCATTCCGTGACCTCTGCCGAAGAGTGCAGCGAAGCGGAATTCTGCACCGCGGCAGCGCTACGGAGTAACGGCATGACAGGATCCTCGGGTCTGCGCCGCGTCGCTACGCTCCTTGCTTCGCCCGTGGATGACGAAGGGATGAACGTCCCAGCCAATTATCGACGTACGCACCACCCAGAGCCCTAGTGAACCGCCGCGTACATGATCTTCTCCTCGGTGGCCTCCGCCGGCGAAAACTCCTCCACAATACGCCCTTGCCTACAGACAAGAATACGGTCGGACAGGTTCATGATCTCCGGCAGGTAAGACGAGATCACCACCACGGCGAGGCCCTCGTCGGCCAGCCGATTGATGATCTGGTGGATCTCGGCGATTGCGCCGACATCGACGCCGCGCGTCGGCTCGTCGAAAATGACGATGCGCGGCTGCTGCACCAGCCCCTTGCCGATCACCACCTTCTGCTGGTTGCCGCCGGAGAGTTCGACCACACGCGCATTGTCGTTGATCGCCTTGATATTCAGCGTCCTCGTCCATTCGGCCGACAGCGCGCGCATCTCCTGCGCGTTGATCACCCACGCCTTTTCGCGGCCTGCCGCCAAAAGCCCGCCGAACAGGTTCTCGGCAATGCCCATCGTCTCGAAGATGCCTTCGCTCTTGCGGTCCTCGGTGACGTAGACGATGCCGTCGGCCACCGCTTCGCTGGGCACGAGATAGCGCACCGGCTTGTCGTCCAGTTCGATGGCGCCGCCGCGCAGGAAATCGCGCTTGTAGATGCCGGAGACGATCTTGAAGGTCTCGGTGCGGCCGGAGCCGATCAGCCCGAACACACCGGTGATCTGGCCTTCGAAGATCGAGAAGGAATTGTTGCGCACGACATTGCTCATCGAGATGTCCTGCACCGACAGCACCTTCTTGCCAGCCTTGCGCAGCTTGGACTCGTCGCGCTGGCGGTAGATCTGCCCCGACAGCGTGCGCCCGACCATGGCGGCGACGATCCTGTCACGGTCGAAGGCCGATGTGTCGTCGGTGATCACCAGTTCGCCATCGCGCAGGATAGTGATGCGGTCGGCAATCAGCAGCGCCTCTTCCAGAGCGTGGCTGATGAAGACGATCGACACGCCGCTCGCTTTCAGCCTGCGAATCAGCGCGAAGAAGTGTCGCTTCTCTTCCGGCGTCAGCGTCGCCGTCGGCTCGTCGAAGATGATGATCTCGGCATTGTGGTGCACCGCCCGTGCGATCTCGACCATCTGCCGCTTGGCCGCACCCAGCGTTGCCACCATGGCGTTCGGGTCGACCGGAAAATTCAGCGATTGCAGGAACTGCTGCGCGGAGATGTAGGTACCGCGCAGCCGGTTGAGGAACTTTTCGGTGCCGAGATAAAGGTTCTGCGCCACCGTCATCGACGGCACCAGGCTGGTTTCCTGGAACACCATGGCGATGCCGGCTTCAAGCGCGGCATGCGGCGAGGCGTAGGCGATCTCCTGGCCATGGTGGACCATCTTGCCTGATGTGGCGTCGACGACACCGGCAATGATCTTGGTCAGCGTCGATTTTCCCGCGCCGTTCTCGCCGAGCAGTGCGTGGATCTCTCCCTTGCGCAGCTCGAAGCTGACGTTCTTCACCGCCGGCACGCCGCGATAGGTCTTGGTGACGTTCTCCAGCCGAACGATCGGTTCCATCAAAAACCTCCCGACGCGAGGTCGACAGCCAGCACGCAATCGCCGCCTCTGGAGGCGATGAACAGGATGCCGTCCCTTTCCGCCACGCTGCAGATGCCGTGGCGCGTGCCGTTGGCGCGGCTGTGCAGGCTGAATTGCGGCTGCATGTCTTGGTCGAGCCTGACCACCAGCCCGTAGGAGCGGCTCGGCGACCATGGCTTGTGGATTCCCATGGTGCGGATGCCGCCACATTGCAGCGGTTCGAGAAAGCTGCGGCTGGAGGCCAGCGCGGGCGCGATCCAGTAGGCTGGCGGCACTTGGCTCAGCATGTCCTGGCGGTAGTGCTTCTCCTGCAGCACGAATTCGATCAGCCGGTTGCGCGGCGCAAACAGGGTCAGCCAGGCGCCCCCATCGGCGGAGGGCGACAGTCGCGCGGGATAGCCTGGCAGATGCGTCAGCACCGTCGAGCGGTTGCCCGTCGCGCCATCAAAGCGGACAAGCTGATGACGCCAGCTTTCACTGACCAGAACATCCCTGCCGACGGAATAGAGCCCATAGGGGAAGGCGATGTCGCCAGAGACCTTGCGGAAGCCGCCGCCTGCCGCGTCCCGCCTCCAAAGCGAACCGGACGCCCCCTTCCTCATCAGGTCGGCGGCCCATTGCGAAGGCGCGCGCTCGGCCGAGCCATTGGCCAGCCACAGCGTGCCGTCATCCGCATAGGCAAGTGCGGTGATGCAGCTGAGAGCAGCCGGCAGCGGAACCTCCTTGCCTGATATCAGCAGCTTGCCACTTTCCAGCCCCACGGTCAGTTCGCCGGATGGCGAGAGCGCCAGCGCCGTGACAGCAGACGGAAAGGTTTCGACAATTTTGGGCTCGGTTCGGGCAGCAAGCGAATAGATAGCGTTGCCGCTGGAAGCCAGCACCCTCTCACCAGAAACCAGCAGGTTGTCCGGCTCCGTCAATTCGGCAAAAGCTGGCGCATCGTCCAGCCGCGTATTGGGCCGAAAAGCGCCGTCGAGCGGCGGAATGGTCACGGCCTTGCCGCGAAACAGGTCGAGCACGGGATCAAGGATCATGACTTCGCTCCCCAGTAGGAAGCGGGGCTGGTCCAGTTCGGGTCGGCGCCAGCAACCTTGTAGCGGCCGATGCGGTTGTTGAGGATGCCGCCAACGAACAGATATCCCTTGTGCTCGCGCATCGAGGTGACCATCGGATGCGCGCCGCCCGAGAGGTCGCCCATCGCCTCGACGATGCCGCCCTTCTCAGTGAATTTCACCACGCCGCCGGTGTTGATGTTGGGGAACAGCCATTCGTCCTGCGGCAGCCGGCGCGTCATGCGCTTGCGCATATCGGGGTGGCGCAGCGACAGGTCGAAGCTCGGTGTGCGCATGCCGAGCCACGCCATCCAGTAATTGCCGTCGGAGGCACGGTTGATGTTGTCGGGATAACCAGGCATGTCGCGGATGACGCATTCGGCTGTGCCGGCCTTCGGCCCTTCCAGCCAGTAGCGATGCACGCGGCAGGCCCAGCTTTCGGCGAAGAACAGCGACTTGCCATCATGCGCCATGCACACACCATTGGTGTAGCGGTAGCCGTCGAGCAGCGTCCTGGTCGATCCGTCCTTCGGGTCGTAGACCAGCAGACGCCCGGTGGCGCGGTTCTCGATCGAGTCCAGCGCCCAATCGTGGGCATCGTAGCGCTTGGTCGAATCGGTGAAATAGATCCGCCCGTCCGGCGCGATGTCGCAGTCGTTGGGATCGCGCAACCGCGCATCGTCAACGATCGAAGTCCACGAGCGCGATGTTTCCGCTGACAGGCGTTTGACCTCCCGATCGGGCGAGACCGAATAAAGCCCCATGGCGCCGACGCAGCTGATCAGATTGCCCGATTTGTCGAAGGCGAGGCCGAGCGGGAATCCACCGATGTGAGCGAATACTTCCGATTTGACATAGTCCGGCGCGAAGAAGCGGACGATCTCGCCGTGGCGCGTACCGCAATAGAGGTTGTCGTCGCGGTCGAGGATGACGTCTTCCGGCCCCTCCAACTCGCCAAGCCCGATATGGTCGGCGGCCGACAGCCGGTTGTCGAGCTCGTATGATGTGCCGGAGCCGGGCGCCGCCGACTGCGTTTTGCCCATCTTGAGATAGACCGGCGCGACATAGACCTCGTTCAGCACCTTGTGGCGGTTCTTCAGCCAACGGATGTCGATCGTCACCGCCACCGCCAGCATGATGCCAAGCACCATCTGGTTCGTGCCGGTGCCATAGCCCATCCGGATCAGCCCATTGGTCATGGTCAGCACGATGATCGCGCCCATCAGCCCCTTGATCACCGAGCCGCGCCCGCCGCCAAGGCTGACGCCGCCGACCACCGCCGCTGTCAGCGCCATGATCTCGAGGTTGAGGCCTGTGCCCGGCCCTGCCCCACTCAGCCGGCAGGCGATGAGGAAACCACCAATCGAGGCACAGAAGCCCGAGAAGACATAGGTCATGAACACGGTGCGGCGCACGCGGATGCCGGCATTGTGCGCCGAGCGCCTGGAGCCGCCGACCGCCAGCACGTGCCAGCCAGGCCGCGACCGCGTCAACGCAATATGGGTGACGATCGCCAGGATGATCGCCAGCCACACCGAGACGGAGAGCCCCCAGAAGGTGCTGTCGCCGATGAAGTCGAGCACATCCGAAGTGGCGGTCGAGAGCTGCACATCGGCGGCGTAGGTGGTGACCAGGATGTCGAACAGCGCCCGGCCGAAGATGAAGGTGACCAGCGTGGTGAGAAAGGCGCGCAGCCTGAGGTAGCCGACGAGATAGCCGTTGATGGCGCCGAAGACGAGTCCGGTGGCGACCGACGCGGCCAGCGCCAGCCAGATCGACTGTTCGAGGATGAAGAAGACATAAACGGCGGAGAAGCAGGACAGCGCGAAGATCGAGCCGACCGACAGGTCGATGCCGCCGCCCAGCATCACCACGGTCATGCCGGTGACCACCATCGAGAATTCACCGAGCTGGCGGGTCGATTCCTGCAGCGCCGTCAGCTTGAAGAAGCCGGGAATGATCGAGCCGAAGGTTGCCAGCGTCACCACGAGCGCCAGGAACGGAATGGCGTTGTCGGTCCAGCGTTTGGTCAGGATCTCGCCGACGACATGGTCGGGCACGAGATTGTAGCGCCAGGACTGGAGGCGTTCGCGAAAGGACATCAGGTCACTGCAGCAAGAGAAGGAGGTGGCCGGGCAATCCGGCCACCTCGTTGATCGGTGTTGGAGAGTAAGGCCTTATTTCGCCGCCGCTTGCGCCTGCAGCGCCTTCAGGTCCCAGCAGCTGTCTGGCTTGAGGTCGGCCTTGGTGGTCGCCTTTTCCAGCGTGTAGATGTAGGTGTGTGAGGTGCCGGCCGGTTGGCCGCTCTGCAGCAGGAACTTGATGATCGCGTTCATGTCGCCGGACTGGCGGGCAAGTTCGGTCATCACCACGGCGCCATAGGTGCCGTCCTGCAGCTTGTCGCAATCGGCCGCCTTCTCGCCGCCGCCGGTGGTGACCAGGAACACCTTGCCGTCGAGCTTGGCGTCGCGGATCGCGGCGGACGCGCCGGTGGCGTCACCATCCCAGAAGTCGATGATCGAGCAGATATCCGGGTTCTGCTGCAGCATCGTCGTCGTCACGTTGCGCGAGGTCGTCGCATCCCAGTTGGAATCGGGCTTCGCCACCACCTTGAAGTCGGGATGCTTGTCCAGCACCTTCATGATGCCGGCATACTGATAAAGGCTGGAGGAGTTCGCCTGGTCGCCCTGCACGAGGCCGATCTTCTTCGACGAATTTTCGCCGCAGCCCTTGATCGCCGCTTCGGCCTCGAGCTGGCCAAGCCGGTCCCAGTCGCTGCCGACAAAGGCGTCGGCCGGGAAGTTGGCGGGATTGTCGACCAGGATCACGTAGGTGCCGGCGGCCTGCGCCTTCTTCATCAGCTTGGAATAGGAGTTCAGGTCCGGTGCATGGATGATCAGCACGTCCGGCCTGGTGTCCGACGAGATGGCGTCGGTGATCGCCTGCGCGCCGGCATCGACCACCCAATTCGGGTCGCGCGTTTCGAACACGCCGCCCCAGGCTTCGACCTCGGTCTTCAGGTAGTGCGCCCAACCCTGCGCCAGGTCGAAGCCCATCGCCAGCGGCACCAGCATGACACGCTTGCCCTTGAGTGCCTGCGCGTAAGCCGCTGGGCCGGGATCGTCGGCGGCGAAGGTTGGCGCCACGAAGGCGGTGACGGCGAGTGCCGTGGCGGCGGCCATCAATGTCCTGATGAATTTCATGTCAGATCCTCTCGTTTCGATTTTCATTGCCGGCCGATCGGGATGGATCGGACCGGGTACCCCTAAATGTCGCCCTGTTGAGCGGTCTGCTCGTCACGTGGATTGATGATGCCGTCGACGATGATCGCCCCCAGCAGGATCGCCGCCTTGATCAGGTTCTGGTAGAGCAGCGGAATGTCGATGATGGTCATGGCGTTGAGCAGGATGCCGATCAGCGCCGCACCGACCAGCACGTTGCGCACCCCGCCCCGCCCGCCGGACAAGCCGATGCCGCCGATCACCGCCACGAGCACGATGTCGTAGAGCAGCGTCGAATTGACGATGCGGGTGTTGATCGAGTGCAGGCTGGCCGCCGTCAGCAGGCCGGCGATCAGGGCCACGAAGGCGGAAAGCACATAGCGCAGCATCAGCATCGGCCGCACCGGAATGCCGATGTTGCGGGCCGCCACCGGATTGTCGCCGGCGAAATAGATGTAACGACCCCATTTGGTGTAGCGCAGGAACAGGAAGAACAGGAACGCGAGGCCGACGAAGATGAACACCTCGATCGGAATATCGAGAAAGCGCAGGCCGCCGAGCAGTTCGACCCAGTGGCCCTGCGGCACCGGCACGGCGTCCTGCGTGATCAGTTGCGAGCGCACATAGCCGAAGACGAAAGAGCCGGTCGCCAGCGTCACGAAGATCGCCGGTACATCGGCATAGGCAACGAGAAAACCGTTGAGCAGGCCGATGGCCAGCACACCGGCCAGGACATAGGCGAAGGCCAGCCCGTCCGGCATGCCCGAATTCAGCAGTTGCAGATACCAGGCGACCGACATCGCCATGATCGCCACGGCGGAGAGGTCGATGCCGCGCCCGATGATGACGACGGCCATGCCGAGCGCGAGGATGCCGAGCACCGACACCGAGCGGACGATGGCGACAAGATTGTTGGGGTCGACGAAGCCCGGCAGGCCTATCGCCGCGGCAACGAACAGCACCACCGCGATTGCAAAGACAATGCCTTCCTGATTAAGGCTCCTGAAATTCGGCCAGCCGATCGTGTTCATGTCTGCGTTTGCCCCGATGGCAGTGCTGCCATCCCTGGGAAGAAAGCTAATCGGCCCGGCGCCGGTTCGTCAAATGAATCCGCGTTCAGAACCTGGGCTGGCAGTGATATTCACCGAGTGGACGCATCGATTGCCGAAGCTGGCGCAATCCATGGAAAACCCTGCATTTTTGGCAATCGGTTCCGCCATCACGGCCACCGGTGAAAGAACCACTTCAACACGAAAGCGCAAGGCGGAATTTATCTCCGCATGAGGTGGAAAAATTCGATGTCAATTTCCCGGCGTATGCCCGGAGACCTCGGCGCCCGCACCCGCCGGCAGAGCGAGAAAACGCAACGCCGCCACCAGCCCAATGGCGCCGATCACCAGGAAGGCGATTCGAAAATCCACAAGGTCGAGCGCCGGCCTGTCCCTGGCGATCTGCGACAAGTTGAGGACCGCCGCCGCCACCGCCACGCCGAACAGCATCGCCACCTGCTGCAGCATCGAGGACAGTGTCGCCGCCGAGCTACGCTGCGCCGCATCGATATCGGCGAAGGCCAGCGTGTTGAGTGCGGTGAACTGCATCGAGCGCGACAGACCGGCGATCAGCATCAGCGCCACCACCAGCGCCTGCGGCGTCTGCGGCGAGATTGCCGCGCTGGCCATGATCGCCGCCGAGGCGATCAGGCCGTTGACGACCAGCACCGAACGAAAGCCGAAGCGGCGCAGCGTCGGCGTCGTCACAGTCTTCATGCCGAGATTGCCGAGGAAATAGGCCAAGATCATCATGCCGGCATCGACGGGGCTGAGGCCAAAGCCGACCTGGAACAGCAACGGCAGCAGGAATGGCGTGGCGTTGATCGCCACCCGGAAGATGGTGCCGGCGGCCAGCGTCGAGATGGCGAAGGTCAGCACCTTGAACGACGAGAGATCGAGCAGCGGATGCGGCGCGCGCCTGAGATGGCACACCGCCAGCCAGCCGATGACGATCCCGGCAGCGATCAGCGCTACGGTCGGCAGAACACCGTCTTCCGGATGCGCGATGCGCTCGAGGCCGTAGAGCAGCAAAGCGAGCCCGGCCGATGTCAGCACGAAGCCCGGCCAGTCCAGCGGTTTGGGGTCTGCTTCGCGGTCGCCCGGAATGAAGCGGGCGACCAGCGCCAGCCCGATCACGCCGAGCGGGATGTTGATGAAGAAGTTCCAGTGCCAGGACAGATAGGTCGTGATGAAGCCGCCGAGCACCGGCCCGACCACCGGCGCAAACAGCGCCGGCCAGGTGATCAGCGCGGTGGCGTTGAGCAGCTCGGACTTCGATGCATTGCGCAAGACGAGAATGCGCCCGACCGGCGTCATCAGCGCGCTGCCCAGCCCTTGCACGACACGCGCGGCGACGAATTGGCTCAGGTCTTGAGAGAAGCCGCAGGCGAGCGAGGCCAATGTGAACAGGATAATCGCCAGCAGGAAGATGTTGCGTGCGCCGAACCGGTCGGCGAGCCAGCCCGACAGCGGCACGAACACCGCCATGGTCAGCATATAGGCGGTGATGCCGATGCTCATCGCCACCGCCGGCACGCCGAACGACGCGCCCATCTGCGGCAGCGAGGTCGAGATGATGGTCGAATCCAGCAGCTGCATGAAGAAGGCGATGGCGACGATCAACGCCACGCGCCGCGCATTGGTGGCCGTTTCGGGTAAGGTCTCGGTCTCGGGAATGGCAGTCATGACGGAAGCGGTTTGAACAGCATTTGTTAGCAGCGTCCAGGCACAGCGCAACAAACTTTCGTGTCGCGCCGCGCAAAAGCGAGGGCCAGACGGTGTTCGAGCCGCATGTCCATCTCGAGCCAATGCTCGGCATCGACGCCGAGATGCGCTACGCGGCGCTCGCCAGCGGAAGTTGGCAGACGGACTTAGCTCCGGCCGACCTTGTCCAGGAACAGGCGTAGCTCGGCCGGGTCCATGTGCACGACATGCCTGTCTTCGGGATAGGCCAGGCTGTTGACGTCGGCGACATATTCCGAGAACGCGGCGATGCGCTCGGCCTGCAAGCGATCATATTCGGCGGCGAAATTGCGATAGACCTTGGAGTGACGAGGCATGTGGCCACGGTTCTGTCCGAGAATATCGTCGGCGAACAGATATTGCGCGTCGCAGCCGGTGCCCGCCCCCATCGACAGCATGATCAACGATGTTCGTTCCGAGATCGCCTTGGCCACCTCGACAGGCACGACCTCGATCTCGGCGCCGATGGCGCCGGCGGCCTCCAGCTGCTTTACCGCTTCGAATATCTGGATGGCGGTGTCGGCGGTCTTGCCGACCGCTTTGAAGCCGCCGGTCCAGGTCGCGCGGGAAGGAATGAGGCCGACATGGCCGATCACCGGAATGGCATCGTCCGCCATCCGCTTGATCGTGGCGTAACCGGCGCTGCAATAGACCGCGTCGGCGCTGGCCTTGTAGAGCCGAAAGGCCCAGCGCACGAAATCGTCCGCCGTGCCGATCTCGTAGAAATTCTCGCCGGGCATTGTGAACAGGCTGGGCGCCGCATCGCGGTATTGCGGGTTGAGCACCAGTTCGGGCGGTACCGAGACGATGTCGACCCCTGCCCGCTCGGCGGCCTCGGCCTCGTCCATCGTCAGCACGCGTAGCATGGTCAGCTGGCGCTTGCCCTTCATGGCGCGCAGGTCGGCGACGGTCGGTCTTTTTCGGCTCATCGAAAGGGGTCCCCTCTGTTACATGGTGCGGCAGGTCAGCCGATCTCGATCATAACCTTGCCAGCTTCGATGCGCACTGGATAGGTCTTGAGATTGACGCACACCGGCGCGCCTTTGGCGACACCTGTCTTGTAGTTGAAGCGGCCATTGTGCTTGGGGCATTCGATGATGTCGTCCATCACCAGCCCGTCGGCCAAATGTGCCTTCTCATGCGTGCAATAGCCGTCGGTGGCGAAGTACTCGTCATCCGGGCTGGCGAAAGTGCGTCCGCCGTGGTCGAAGCGGATGACGTCCTCTTCCTCGACATCATCGACGGCGCACGCTTCAACCCAGTCGGCCATCTCTGTCTCCTGCAACTCTATTCCGCCGCCGCCGGAACGGTCAGCGCGTGGAATTCCTCGCGGTACGGCCGCGCCGTCGGCGGCAATTCGCGCTTGAGGAAGTAGTCCTCGTACTGGAGCTGCTTGATCAGCACCGGCCAGACCTCGCGATAGGCATGCCAGATCGATGGATTGGGCTCCGGCAGGTCATGTTTGATCATTTCGTGCAGCTTCGGCAGCGCATGATAGGGCACCATCGGGAACATGTGATGTTCGACATGGTAGTTCATATTCCAGTAGATGAAGCGGCTGATCGGGTTCATGTAGACGGTGCGCGTATTCAGCCGGTGGTCGGTGACATTGTCTGCCAGCCCGATATGCTGCAGCAGGCCCGTCAGCACCATGTGCCAGCTGCCATAGAGGCGCGGCAGGCCGATCAGCACCAGCGGCAGGAACGACCACAAATAGAGCGCCAGCGCGATCGCCGCGACATAGATGGCGATATGCCAGCGCGCGGCGGTGACCACCTTGCGCAGCTCCATCTCGGGGATAAAACTCCTCTCGTCGGGCGAGATGCTGCCGAACGCATTGCGCACCAGTGTGGGCAGCGAATAACGGAAATCGAGAATGCCGGTGAAGGCAAGCGCGGCGCGCAAGAGGTCCGGCGGACGCATCACCGCGATCTCGGCATCGCGGCCGACGATGATGGTGTCGGTGTGGTGGCGTGCATGGCTCCAGCGCCAGGTCACCGGATTGCGCATCAGCATGAAACTGGCGATCTGGTAGACGACATCGCTCATCCAGCGGGTGCGGAAGGCGGTGCCGTGGCCGCACTCGTGCCAGCGCGAGTCGCTGGAGGAGCCGTAGAGCACGCCGTAGACGAGCAGGAACGGCACCACCCACCACGTGCCCCAGAACCAGATGATACCGGCGGCGGAGCCCAGTATGGCTGATATCCAGATGATCGTGTCGCGGATCGCCGGCCCGTCCGAGCGCTGCATCAGCTCCTTCATTGCCTTGCGAGGAACGTCGGTGTGGTACCACTCCGCCGAGGCCAATCCGGTCTCGATCGCGATGCGTGTGCTTTCGCCGACCAGGCTGTAGTCGCGCTTTTTTCCCATCACATCGACCTCCGATATCCGACCCGCCGGCCGGAGCATTCGTTTCGCATCATGCCCTGCCCGCCAGTCTCGGAAAGTTGCGCGACGGCGCAGGATAATCCTGTTGCGGTTGCCTGGCGATCGAGACGATCCTCCGTTCGGCAGCAGCGATCGCGCCGGCGCCGTCGATCACCCGGAATACCGCATCATAAGAGCGGCCTTCGCCATGCTCCAGCCAGATCATCTCGCCACGCTCGCGCGCCGCGAGATTGCCGAGCACATGATGCGTCGAGGGTTCGATGCCCAGCGCATATTGCCCGGCCTGGAAATTCTGCCATTGATAGGCGCAAGGCAGCTGGTCCTTGCGGGTCACGACCTCGAAGCCAAGTCCGAGGCGGTCGTTGACAACAGCCACTGGCACCTCGCCATTGCCGTCCGCCGCCATGTCGTGCTGCCAGACCTGTTCGCTGAAACCCAGTCGCGGCGCCGGCACGGTGCGGTAGCCGACCTTCTGCGCCTCGTAGCGCTCGCCATCATGCCCGGCCCAGACGACATCGCGGATCGGCGCCAGATAGCGCGCGCCCTCATCGAGCAAGGGGTGGCTGACATTGACATGGTAGAAATACATGTGCGGCGTGCGGTTGAAGCCGTGATTGACGACGCGGTCTGACAGCCGGATCTCGTTGCCGCCGACATCGGCCTCGATGCGCCGCAGCAAATGCAGGTCCTCGCCGAACACCGCCGATTGCTGGACGATGCCTTCGGCCCACAGCACGCAGCGGTCGCCGTCCCAGGCCTCGCCATAACCGGTCAGCCGCGCCGGAATGGTGCCGACGCGGCCGTGCAGCGAATGCACCACGGTCTTCCTGCCCGGATAGTTGTAGCTGTCGGCCGGCACTTCTTCCCGGCCCAATATGTGATCGAGGCCGCAGGTGACGAGCAGCCCGGAAAAAGAGCGCGCCCAGGCGAGCCCCCCTTCCCCTTCATAGTCGTGCAGGCCGGGATGACGAAAGCCGCTCGGCGAATGCCAGCCGATCGCCTGTCCCCTGAAGTCGCAGTCGGCGATATCGAGTGCCCGGTCGACCAGCGCTGTGAAGCGCAGGCCCGAGCCGGTGCGGAACTCCAGCATGCGGATGCCGCGTTCCACCCCGTCGCCAAGCGTCATCAGCCGCACGCCGGCAAATTGCGACAGCATGCCCGAGCGTTCCGAGACCTGCCGGCGCGAAAGCGTCTTGCCGTAAAGTTCTACCATGTCACGGCCGCTTCATTCACTGCACTGTCGTCCCCTCAATCGGCTGCGCTAACCACCTCTCACAGACCGTTTTCGCGGAACTTCCCGTCGAGGAATTTTTTGGCGCGCGGCACATCGTCTTCCGAGAGATGCTCGATGATGACAGGGATGTTCGGATGCTTTTCCGCCAGCCGCTGGAGATAGAGGTCGTAGTTCAGCGAACCGAGGCCAGGGGCCGGCAGTTCGATCTCACCGACGCCACGGAACGTGTGGCTCTCCAGCGCGTCCTCGTCGCCGATATCGGCGTGCTTCTCGGACTTGTCGCCGCCCGAACGCTTGACGTCCTTGGCGTGGGCTATCCTGATCTTGTCGGTCAACGTGTCGAACACCTGGTTCAGGATCTGGTCCATGCGGTCGATGTTGTGCGTCTCGAAATAATTGGTCGGATCCATCAGGAGGCCGAGGCCGGGATGATCGACCTGCGCGAACATCTTGACCGTCTCCTCGACCGAGCCGACGACGTTGTTGACATAGGTCTCGAGCAGGAACACCGCGCCGTGGTCATAGGCCGTCTGGGCAAGATCAGCGACCACCTTGCGGCATTCCTCGAAGCCTTCCTCGGTCTTGTTCTTGGGGTGATGCACCCAGTCGGATTCGGTGTTGTAGGTGCCGGTTTCCGAGATCACGTAGGGGCTGCCGAAATGGCGGGCATTGCGGATGATCTCCTTGAGGTAGCCGACGCGCCTGTCGCGCTCGGCCTTGTCGGGATGGATGATGTTGGTGTAGCCCGACACGCAGCAGACCGGCAGATTGTGGTCGCGGAAGACGTCGCGCACCGTCTTGGCCTTGTCCCTGGTGATCTGCCCGGCCGACAGGTCGACATCCTTGAAATGAAGGTCGAGCTGCACCGTGTTGAAACCGAGCCCGCGGATCTTCTTCGCCGTCTCTTCGAGACCGTACGGGAAATAGCCCGTAAAAATGCCAGCCTGCATCATGGTGTGAATTCCTCCCTGTAAGCGATTCAGTTGTCTGGTGTTTCAGTAGCGGTGATCAGGTAGCGATTTCGGAAAGCTTGACCGTGCGGCCTTCGTCGATCGAGCGGTAGCCCGCCTCGACCAGCGCCATGGTCTTGACGTTGTCGGCGACCGACAGCGCCGGCGGCGTGCCGGTCTTCACCGCGTGCTGGAGCTGTTCCATCACGCCGATAAAGGCATGCGGGAACCACATCGTGTCCCAGCTCGGGCTGATCCATTCGCCGCCGGTGGTCTCGGTTGAGGCATAAGTCAGCGTCGAGGCCGCTCCCGTCGGCCAGCCGATGGTGCCCTTGGCGACGCCCTTGGTGCCGTCGACGCGCCAGTTGATATGCTGGTCGTCCTTGTAGCCATCCTGGCGCGGACCGGACCAGACATCCTCCAGCGACACGGCGAGCACGCCGGAAGGGAAGCGCAGCGTCGACACGGTGATGCCGTCGGAATGGTCGAATTTCGTGCGCGGATCCTTGCGCGTCAGCGTGGTGATTTCGTCCGGGTCGCCGAACAGGAAGCGCAGCACATCGAGATGGTGCACGCTCATATTGGCGAGCGTCAGCCGGTCGTAGTCCTCCAGGAAGCTCTGCCAATGCGGGATGGCGTGCATGTCGATCTGCGCGAAGACGATGTCGCCCAGCGCACCGCTGTCGATGATCTGCTTCAAGACGCGCATCGACTGGTCGTAGCGCATGTTCTGGTTGACCGAGAGGATCTTGCCGGCCTTGGCCGCCTCGTCGCGCAGCTTGACCGCTTCGTCAACCGACAACGCCAATGGCTTCTGCGCCAGGATCGCCTTGATGTGCTTCTGCTTCAGCGCGTGCCGGATCAACGCCGGCTGCTGGTCGGGCGGAAAGGCAAGGTCGATGATCTCGACATTCGTATCCTCGATCAGCTGCTCCGGCGTATCGTGCACCGTCCCGATGCCCCAGCGGGTCGCCACCTTCTCGGCACTGGCCCGGGTGCGCGAGGCGATCGCCACCACCGGGAAGCCAGCTTCCTTGTAGGCAGCGAGATGACACTCGGCCATGATCATGCCGGCGCCGACGCAGCCGATCCGGTATTCCTTGGTTCGGACCTTCACATCCGGCTCGAAACCCTTGTGTGCCATCTGATCCTCCCGAGACTCTTTCCTTGCGGCCGCCGTCATCGTGCCAGCGCTCCCCCGCTCTGTCCGAAATAATGCACCCTGGCCGGCTCGCAGGATATCGCCACCATCGCGTCTGGCCGGATGTCGGGCTGGCCGCGCAGCAATGCCTTCAGCCGCGCCTGCCCGGCAGCGAGCGTCACCACGGTGTAGCCGCCAAGCGGCTCGACCTCGAACACCCGCGCCGGGCGGCCCGAGCCCCCGTCCGCCCACGCTGTAACCTTGATATCTTCCGGCCTGAGCCCAATCTCGACGGCATCGGCTGGAGCAGTCTTGTCGGCAATGCGGATCGTGCCTTCAGCCGCTTCGACACCGCCCTCGCCGCGCGCCGATTTCAAGATGTTCATCATCGGCGAGCCAAGCAGCCGCGCCACATAGGTGCTGGCCGGATGGTCATAGAGTTCGGCTGGTGCACCAATCTGCCTGATCCTGCCGTCCTCCAGCATAGCGATGCGGTCGGCGACCGACATCGCCTCTTCCTGGTCGTGCGTGACATAGATTAGCGTCTTGCCGAGCTCGCGCTGGATGCGCTTCAACTCGACGCGCGTTTCTTCGCGCAGCCTGGCGTCGAGCGCCGAGATCGGATCGTCCATCAGATAGGCGTTGGGATCGCGCATCAGGGCGCGCGCGATCGCCACGCGTTGTCGCTCGCCACCCGAAAGCTGTCCCGGCGGCTTATGCAGGATATGGCCGATATGCAGCTTCGCCGCGACGTCGGCGACCCGCCTTTTGATCTCGACCTCGGCGACCCGGCGTTCGACAAGGGGAAAGCGGACATTGTCGAGCGCACTCATATGCGGGAACAGCGCCAGGTTTTGGAACACCATCGCCACGTTTCGCTCGGCCGGCGACACAGTGTTGACCGGTCTGCCGCCGATCAGGATTTCTCCCGAGTCTGGCGTCTCCAGCCCGAGCACCAGACGTAGGATGGTCGACTTGCCCGACAGCGGTGGACCGAAGAAGCAGAAAAACTCGTTGTCGTTGACCGTGAACGAGGCGTCGTCGACAGCGAGTGTGCCGCCGTAGCGCTTGGTCACATTGCGAAAGACGATATCGGCCATCTCAACCTGCCTTGATCGCAAGGCCGCTGGCGGCGTCGAAGACGCGCACCGACGACGCGGCGGGAGCGACGATAGCGGTGTCGCCGATCGCCAGGCCGACATCATTGTCGAACACTGTCTTTACGGCAGCCTCGCCCTGCCCGAGATGAACGATGGTGCGCGCGCCGATCCGTTCGACGAAGGTGACCTGCATGGCGAGACCCTGACCATTCTGCACCAGCGTCGCCTGTTCCGGCCGGAATCCGTAAAGCACCTCGCCGCGCGCGCCGCGCATAGCCGCCGCGAGATCACTCGGCAGCGGCGGGGTGATGCCCAACGGTCCGAGATCGACGACCAGCCCGCGGTCGCTCTCCGCCGGTCTTCCCTTGAGCAGGTTCATGCCCGGCGCGCCGATGAAGCGGGCGACGAAGACATTGGCCGGATCGTTGTAGACCTCGAGCGGCGTGCCGACCTGCTGCAGCACGCCATGATCCATGACCGCGATGCGGTCGGCCATGGTCATCGCCTCGAGCTGGTCGTGGGTGACGTAGACCATGGTCTGGCGGAACTGGCGCTGCAGTTGCTTCAGCTCGGTGCGCATGACCGCCCGGAAAGCAGCATCGACATTGGACAGCGGCTCGTCGAGCAGGAAGATCGCCGGCTCCATGATCGCCGAACGGCCGATCGCCACCCGCTGCAAGATGTTGACCGACAGCCGGTCGGCCTTGCGGTCGAGCAGCGGCGTCAGTTGCAGCATCTCGGCGATCGCACCAACACGGCGGTCGATCTCGGCTTTCGCTGTGCCGTGCATCTTCGGCCCGTAGGCGAGGTTCTGGCGCACCGTCATATGGGTGAAGATGGCGTAATTCTGGAACACGAAGCCGACGCCGCGCCGCCCCATCGGCACGCCGGCCATGTCGCGCTCGCCGAACAGGATCTTGCCGCCGGTCGGTTCCTCCATGCCGGCGATCATATTCATCGTCGTCGACTTGCCGCAGCCCGACGGCCCGAGCAGCGCCATGAACTCGCCGTCTGATATTGCCAGGTCCATCGTCTTCAGCGCGGTAAAGTCGCCGAATTTCTTGACCAGGTTTTGCAGGTGAATGGCGCTCATGCCGGCACCTCGCGTGCCCGCACCATGCGCTTCATGGCGAACACCGCGACGATCGAGAGCACGATCAATATGGCGAGTGCTATCGCCGCCACATAGCCCCAGATCAGGTCCTGGGTGGTGAGCTTGTAAATGTAGACGGAGATGGTCTCGGTGGCGACGCCGGGGCCACCGCCAGTCATGATGTAGAGCGTGTCGAAAATCTTGAAGTTCTCGATCACCCTGATCGCCAGTGCGATGATGATGATCGTCTTCATCTTAGGCAGCACGATGGTGACGAAGCGCTGCCACGGATTGGCACCGAGCAGCGTCGCCGCCTTGATCTGATCCTCCGGCACGCCGATCAGGCCGGCGAGCAGGATGAGGAACATCAGCGGCGTCCACTGCCAGATGTCGGCGACCATGACGGCCATCAGCGCCAGCGTCGGGTCCGACAGCCAGGCGATGGTGACGGGAGAACCGGTGAGCGCCGACAATATGTCGTTCACCGGGCCGCCCGACTGGAACAGCATGAAGAACATGTAGCCGGCCACCGCCGGCACCACCATCATCGGCATCAGCAGGACCGAGTAGAAGATGCGCTTGCCCGGAAAGTCGTCGGCAAACAGCGTCGCCAGCGCCAGCCCGAGCAGGAACTCCGCCGGCACGCAGACGATCATGACGATGGCCGTGCGCTTCAACGCGCTCCAGAAGCGCGCATCGGCGGCAAGGTCAGTGTAGTTGGCAAAGCTGTTCCACAGCGACCAGGCATTCCACCAGCCAAGGCCCGACAGCGGCGACCAGTCGGTCACGCTGATGTACAGTTGCATCAACAGCGGGAAGGCCGAGATGAACAGCACCAGGATCTGCGCCGGCAGCGTCAGGCGGAAACCCAACCTTGCGCCCTCGTCGTGCGAAACCGGCCTTGCTCCGACGGTCTTCATTTCGTCCTTCAAGATCATGGCAGTCACCGCGCTCATTGTTTGAGCGCCCCGAATGTCAGCCCGCGCACCAGATGGCGCTGGATGGCGATGCCCATGATGACCGGCGGCACGGCAGCGATCAGGCCGAGCGCTGCCTTGGCGCCATAGAGCTGCCCGGTCATCGAGGACGACAACGAAGCCATGTAGACCGGGATCGTCACCCATTCGCGCGTCGTCAGAAGCAGCGCGATCAGATAGTCCGACCAGTTGAGGATGAAGACGAAGAGCGCGGCACTCGCCAGCGGCGCGCGCATCATCGGCAGCGTGATGCGGGTGAAGACGCGCAGCCGCGAACAGCCTTCGACAAGGGCCGCCTCCTCGATCTCGCGCGGCATGTCGTCGAAGAAAGTCTTCATCAGCCAGAAGGCGAAGGGCAAGGTGACGATGCCGTAGATCAGCGCCAACCCCCACCAGCTGTCGGTGAAGTTGAGGAAGGCCCACATGATCATCACCGGGATCATGACCGCCATCGGCGGAAACAGCCGCAGCTGGATCAAGGCCAGCGGCAAGTTCTGGCCGGAGCCGAAACGCGACAGGCCGTAAGCCGCGGCAGTGCCCGCCGACATGGCGATCACCGTGCCGAAAACCGCCGACAGCAGCGATGAGAGGATCGGCTTCAGCGCCGTGTGGTCGAGCGCGACGATCAGATTGTTGGTCGACTCGCCGAACACGAAACGGAAATTGCTGAGCGTCGGGTTCTTCGGCCACCATGTCAGGTCGGCGCCGGTCGCCGACCATTCCGCGATCGGCTTGAAGGCCATCGACACCATCCACAGGATTGGCACCAGCGTCACCGCCATGGTGGCGAAGATCGCGGCGTAGCGGAATATCTCGAAAGGAATCGAACGCTTCATCTGGCGGCTTTGCTGGTGGCGTTGTGGGCGGAGGGGAGAAGCACGCTCCTCCCCTCCTTCGGTGTGATCCAGGGAGACGGATCAGACGATTGGATCAAGAACAGTCGGCCAGGCCTCCTTGTTGGTCTTGATAGCTTCGAGCAATTTGTCCTCGCCGGTGCGCCGGGCGATCTTCTTCCACTCGGCCTCGGTATCGGCCATCGCCTGCTCCGATGTCTTGGCCTTGGTCAGCGCCGCCATCAGGTTCTCGTCGAGCGCATTGTGGAAGGCTGTCGCGCCGGGATAGTTGATGGTCGGCACGGTGCGAGCCACCGTCTCGCGCACCACGTCCATGTGGTAGGCATGATAGGTCTGGCGCACCAGCGGATCGGAGAAATCGGATAGCCGGAACGGGTCCAGGTAACCACCGGGGTTGGCGCTCATCCATGCGTAGATGCGGGCGGAACCCAGCCACTGCAGCAGGAGGTAGGCGGCCTCCTGGTTTTTCGACTGCGCCGAGACCATGCCGGTAAGCGAGAACCAGAGCACGGAACGGCTGATCAGCTTGCCGTCTATCTCGCGCCCGGGCGGCAGCATCGAGCCGATCTTGCCGGTGACAGCCGAATCCTTGTTACCGACATTGTCGAGGAATTTCGGCAAGTTGGAGAAGGCGCAGGTCATCGCCGCGCCGCCCTTGGCGAAGTTGCCGTATTGCTCGGGCCAACCCCAGGAGATCGCATCCGGCGAATGATGCGCGAGCGAAGCGACATATTCGTTGGTCGCCGCAATGCCTTGTTCCGAATTGATCATCGGCTTGCCGTCGTCGCCAAACAGGAACTGGTTGGGCGAGGCCATCGAGACGTAGCGCTGATACCAGTTGGTGTAGCCCCAGCCCTGGTTGCGCAGATCGGTCGAGCCGAACAGGCCCTTGTCCGGGCGCTGGAAGAAGGCGGCGATATCGCCATGCTGCTTCCAGGTTCTCGGCGGGGCCAGATCGTAGCCGTATTTGTCCTTGAACGCCTTCTTCTCGGCTTCGTCGCCGAACAGGTCTGCGCGGTAGACCCAGGTCTGGAAGTCGCCGTCCAGCGACACGCCATAGTTCGAGCCGCGGTATTTGTTGAGCAGCGATACGCCCTTGGCGCCGTTGACATAGCCGTTCGTGGGATCGTCCCACTCGGGCTTGTGCTGCGCGACGAAGTCGTCGAGCTTTGCGATGCCGCCGGTTTCGGCGAGGTCGCCGAGGCGGTTCCATTCAGTCGAATAGATGTCGTAGGCCCCACCCTTGGTGGAGATGTCCTGCATCGTCTTGGTGAATTCCTGGCCGTTCGGCAGTCCGACGATTTCGATCGGAATGCCGGTCTCCTTTTCCCACAGATCCTTGATCGAGGGCGCGCCGGCCGGGAATGGCTGCGTGAGCTGGCCGATCGAGCCGTCGGACAGGCCGAGCACGATCTTGGCCGGCGCCTTGCCGGCCCCCTTTAGCGCCTTGGCCGCCTCGATCGCGCGGCCTTCCGGCGTTTCGGCGCTATACTGATAGCGCTCGGCCCCATCGAAGCCCGTCGGGCCGCCGATCATGCCCGGCGCCAGCGCGTCGGCCGCATAGGCCCGGCCGGGACGAATGAATTGCGGCGCAATGCCGGTGGCGGCCACGAACACGGCCGCCTTTCCTCCGGACGCCAGCAAGCGACGCCGCGAGATGCGGATCAAATTGGACATTGAAACTCCTCCCTTAGGGCCACGTTTCCTCCACGACCCTGTGAGGGATATTGACGGCAGCATGGGAAGCCTGTCAACATCATAAGTAGTCAAAACACATCACAACATCGCAAATAGGGTGAGGAAATGCGCAAAACCGGGATCTACAGGTCTCTTCTGATGCCTCGATTTGAGGGGAAACGGCTGCTCCCGGCGCCGCGCAGCCTTGCCGGACGAGCTGATTTAGCGCGGCGGCTTGCGCATCGGCTAAGGGCGGATACATCATTTCCCATCAGAATCGCGGACGGCGCGAAAGCCGTCGCCAGCCGACCTGACGCATGCAGGAGATGAAAGACGGTGCGGTCCACCCTGACTGACATAGCCCGGGAAGCCGGTGTCTCGGCCGCCACGGTCGACCGAGTGCTCAACAACCGCCCCGGCGTGCGGGCGCGCACGCGAGAAATCGTGATCGAGATGGCGCAGCGCCTCGGCTATATCGCCGAAAGCCCGAACGGGGCGCCGCCGCGGCACTCGCAAGGCGATGTCATCCGGCTCGATTTCGCGCTGCCCGCCGGCACCAATTCCTTCATCAAGATGCTGCACCGCCAGATCGAGGCGCAGGCGCAGTTACGGCCCGACCTCGATGTGCACATCGCCACCATCGAAGGGTTCAACCCGGACGGCCTCGCCCGCCTGCTGCAGGACTTACGCGGACAGACGCAAGGCGTTGGCGTCATTGCGCTTGACCACCCGACGGTGCGCGAGGCGATCCGCTCGCTTTCGGCCAACGACATCAAGGTGGTGACCATCGCCTCCGACATCCTGCATGTGCCCAGGGTCGCTTATATCGGCATCGACAACCGCGCTGCCGGGCGGCTCGCCGGCTATCTGCTCAGCCGCTTCATGGGACCGGGACGGCCGGGCAAGGTGGCGCTGTTCGCCGGCTCGCTGTCCTATCGCGGCCATGAGGAACGCGAGATGGGGTTCCGCCATATCCTGACGGAGGAATCACCCAATTTGCAGATCGTCGAAATGCGCGAAATGCTCGACGACCGCGAAAAGGCCTATTCGGAGGCATCTGCCCTGCTGGAGCGGCATCCCGACCTTGCCGCGATCTACAATGTCGGCGCCGGCAACACCGGCATCGCGCGCGCGCTCAAGGAGCGCGGCCGCGCCCGGTCCATGGTCTTCCTCGGCCATGAGGTGACGGACGGCACCAAGGACCTTCTGCTCGATGGCACGCTCGACGCGGTCATCGACCAGAATCCGCGCGTCGAGGCCCGCGAAGCGCTCAACACCCTGACCCATGCTGTCAGGGGGCTGCCCTACGAGCTGCATCAGCCGAGGCTGCAGGTGATCTTCAAGGAGAACATCCCGGAGATCTGACGGACCGAACGAGCGACGCGGCGCGCCAAAGGCGCCCGCCCCGCTCGGTCTTTCCGGTCTACTGGACGGCAGCGACTTCCGCGGCCGCACCATCGACAAAGCTCTTGTCGACCCACTTGCCGTAGTCGATCGAGCCCTTCAGCAGCCCGGCGCTCGCCATGAATTTTTCCTCGCCCTGCAAAGCGGTGATCGCATCGTCGGTGAGTTTCGGGTCCTGGTGGAACACGCCGTCGGCATAGGTCTTGCGCACGGATTTTTCCGACGACTTGGTCGCCTCGACAAAGGTCTTGATCGTCGCGTCGGGGTGCGCGTCGGCCCAGCGCGAAATCTGGATATCGACCTTGAGCAGCCGCTTGACCAGATCCGGGTACTTTGCCGCGAAGGCGCCGTTGACCGAGATGACGTTCGGCACGCTCCATTCTGGATGCGTGCCGGTGTCGAACAGCACGCGCGCCTCGCCGGTGTCGACCAGCTTGGCCGCCGTCGAATCCGTCTCGACGATGGCGTCGATGTCGCCGCGCAGCAGCGCCGGACCGGACGCCTCGAAAGGCAGGTTCAACCCTTCGACATCATTCGTGCTCAGGCCGACACTGTTCAACGCCTTGCTGAAATTCGAAT
Organism: Mesorhizobium sp. M0051; assembly: GCF_040323235.1. NCBI lineage: Bacteria > Pseudomonadati > Pseudomonadota > Alphaproteobacteria > Hyphomicrobiales > Phyllobacteriaceae > Mesorhizobium > Mesorhizobium sp. M0051. The sequence goes on along the minus strand of NZ_JAMYUT010000008.1, from coordinate 188,328 downwards.
GCCGCACCGTGCCGGTGAGATAGGCGACCTTCTTGCCCTTGAGATCCTGCAGCGTCTTCAGCGGCGAGTCGGCTTTGACGATGATGTAAGAGCCGCCTGCCTTCACGTAGCTCGACACGCCGATCAGCTTGACGTCGGCACCGGACGCCGCGACGCGCAGCGCCGGATTGTTGCCGGTGTAGGTGAACTCGATCGCGCCGGTGGCCAGCGCCGTCGTCGCCTCTGAACCGCCATTGAAGGTCACCAGCTCGACCTTGATGCCGTCCTTGCCGAATTCCTTCTCCCACCAGCCGTCCCGCTGGGCGAGAATGAATTTGAGGTGTCCGGGCGCCGTGCTGCCGATGCGGATGACATCTGGCTTGTCCTGCGCAAAGGCGGGCATGCCGCCAAGGCCGATGACGACGGCAATGGCGCCCTTCAGGAGCAGCCTGCGAAATCCATTGAACGAGATGCTGGACATGGAAAAATCCTTCCTGATTGGGATGAATGAATGACGGGCTTAAATGAGCGAAGTGTCGGACTGGCTCTTCCAGGCGGTCGCCCAACGCTCAAACCAGACGAGCAGGTAGTTCACGGCCAGGCCGATGACGGTCAGCGTCAGGATGCCTGCGTACATGTCGGCCGTTTCCATCATCAGCTGCGAGTTCTGGATGAGGAAACCGAGGCCGGATTTGGCCGCCAGCATCTCGGCGCCGATTACGGCGAACAACGAGGATTTCACCGCCAGCCGCGCGCCGGCGACGATCGAGGGAATGCTGGCCGGCAGGATGACCTTTCGGAACAGATCGAAATCGGACGTGCCCATCGAGCGCGCCGCCTTGATCAGCAGCGGATCGACCGACTTCACGCCGCTGATCGTGTTGACGAGAAGAAAAAAGACCGAGGAGTAGAAGGTGATCGCCACCTTCGATTCCTCGCCAATGCCGAGCAAAAGTATGAACACCGGCAGCAGCGCGAATTGCGAGGTGTTGCGCAGCGTCTGCACCAGGAGATCGCTGACCTTCTCGAACAGCGAATAGCGCCCCATCAACAGGCCGAGCGGAATGGCGACCACCACGCCGAGCGCGAAGCCGATGGCCGCGCGCTGCAGGCTGATGCCGATATGCTCGACCAGCACCCCCGAGGCGAGCAGGTCCCACCAGGCGACCAGCACCTCGCTCAGCGGCGGAAAGAAGATGCGGTTCAGCCAGCCAAGCCGTGGCGCGATCTCCCACAGCAGGAAGAACAGGCCGAGTAGCGGCAGGCCGTAGACAAAGGTGCCGTGGCTCGCTGTCTTGCTCCGGGTTTTGGCACTGTGGGCCTTGATGGCCGGGACTCTGGCGGCGGCTACCGTTTCGCCAGCTCCGGCAAACAGATCAAGGGCTCCAGCAGTGCCAAACTTTTCGGTCAGATAAGCCATGGGTCCAGCTCCTCAGTGACTGAAGGCTGGCGACAGGGTCCAGTCCTTCTGCGCCTTGTTGACCTCGTCGCGCAGCACGTCCCAGACGCGGGCGCGATAGGTGTTGAATTCGGCGCTGGCGCGGATGTCGCCATCGCGCGGCCGTGGCAGGTCGATGTCGATGATCTCTTTCACCGCGCCCGGCCGCGCCGTCATCACCACCACGCGGTCGGCGAGGAAGATCGCCTCGTCGATCGAGTGCGTGACGAAGATCACCGTCGTCTTGATCTTGCCCCAGATCCGCAACAGCTCGCCTTGCAGGAGCTCGCGCGTCTGCTGGTCGAGCGCCGCGAACGGCTCGTCCATCAGCAGCACTTCCGGATTGCTGGCCAGCGCACGCGCGATCGCCACGCGCTGCTGCATGCCGCCGGAAAGCTGGTTGGGGAAACGGTCTTCGAAGCCGGCAAGCCCGAACAGCGCCAACAGATGGTGGGCGGTAGCGGTGCGTTCCGCCTTGGCGACGCCGCGAACTTCCAGCGCATATTCGATGTTGGCCAGCGCCGTGCGCCAGGGAAACAATGCATATTGCTGGAAGACATAGCCGGTCTTTGGATCGGGCCTGGTGATGCGCCGGCCGTCGAGCTGGACGTCGCCACCAGTCGCCTGCGTCAACCCCCCGATGATGTCGAGCAGCACGGACTTGCCCGAGCCGCTGGGTCCGACCAGCGTGATGAACTCGCCCGTGCGGATGGACAGATCGACGCCGTCGAGCACGGTGACGCGGTCGGTAGCCTCGCCATCGACGGTGACGAACTGCCCCGGCTTGAGCTGGAAGGTCTTGCTGATGTCGCTGACGACGATGCGGTCCACGTTTGGGCGGTCCATGTTTGGGCGGTCCATGTCTGTCTCCGATCGGTTCACTGCGCCACGCGGATGCGGTGCGTCGGGTCGAATTCCGAGCCGCCGGCCTTGCCTCGCTTCCAGCCGAGGGCGCGGGCATAGGAGCCGAACAGCTGGCGTGCATCGGCCTCGGCCTCTGTGATGCCGGTCGGCCCTTCGGCGAATTCGGCGACGTAAAGCGCGTCGGTCGGGCAATAGATCTCGCAGAGGAAGCAGGTCTGGCAGTCCTCCTGGCGGGCGATCACCGGCACGCCGTTGTCGGTCGCGTCGAAGACGTTGGCGGGGCAGACCTTGACGCAGATGTCGCATTGGACGCAGCGCGTGGCCGAGACGATCTCGATCATGACGCCAGCTCCGCCAGCCGCTCGGGGGCGCCTGCAATACGGAACGCATCGACCCCCGTGATCACCAGCCGGTGCGCGAAGACCGGGCTCCTGCCGGGCAGGTCGGTACGGCGATGCATGCCGCGACTCTCGGTGCGGTGCAGTGCGGCGGCCACCGACCAGCGCCCGGCAGCCGCGATCGATGCCGCCTCGCGGGTGCGGACTCGCTCCACCCCCTCGCCCTGCAGATGGTCGCGCACGTCGCGCCAGACACTCTCCAGCCGCTCGCTGCTTTTCTCCAGGCTCTCGCCAGAGCGGAAGAAATTCTTGTCGAGCGGCGTGACTTCGCTACGCACCGCCTCGATGATTTCGCCTGCCGATATGTCGGCGCGCGGCGTTGCCGCCGGGCGCAACCCAGCCTGGCCGAGCGACTGCGCAGCACTGCGAAACGCCTTACCGTTTCGACGTTTGGCATGGGTAGAGGCGCCCTTGCCGGCCCACCAGCCGCTGGCCAGCGCCCAGGACGAATTGACGGCGCCGCCGCCCGAAACAGCCCCGGTCATGATCTCTCGGCTGGCGGCATCACCGGCAACGTAGAGGCCGGGCACGCCGGTGGCGCAGTCGTCGGAGACGATTTCGATGCCGCCTGTGCCGCGTACCGTGCCTTCGGCGCGCAAGGTGATGCGGAACAGTTCGCTGAACGGATCGATGCCGGCGCGGTCATAGGGCACGAAGCAATTCGGTTGGCCCTGGCGCAACCAGCCTTGCAACGCCGGTTCGGCCTGATCGAGCCGCGCATAGACAGGGCCGTCGATCAGCGCTCGCGCCACTTCCTCCTCGCGGTCGCCGATGCCGTTGCGCAACGGCTCGCCGGTCGGCCCGAGGATCGGCGAACCGTCCTCGCGATGGAACGACGCCCAGCGGAACGGCAGCCCCTTGTTCAGCGAAGAGCCATAGGGTGCCAGCGTGTACTTGCCGGTGAACTCCATGCCCGACAGGCTGGCGCCGGCTTCCGCCGCCATCAGATAGCCGTCGCCGGTGAGCCCGGTCGCGCCCAGAATGCGCTCGCGGAAGGCGCAGCCGCCGGTCGCCAGCACCACGGCATTGGCGTCGACGCGCCAGTCCTGGCCAACCTGCCTGGCGACACCGGCGGCCCCGACGATGGCGTCGTCATCCGACAGCAATTCAAGCGCGGGATGGTGGTCGAGCACTGTGACGCCAGCCAGGAGCACGCGGCGGCGCATGAAGCGCATATAGTCCGGGCCGCGCAGATTGGCGATATAGAGGCGTCCGTCATCCTCGCTCGGAAACGGATAGCCCCATTCGGACAGCCTGAGCAGATTGCGGTAGGCGGTGTCGACGCAGCGCAGCATCCAGCGCGGGTCGGCGAGTTCGCCGGTGCGCTGCCAGCGCCGCTCGACGACGGCATGCCTGTTGTCACCCGGCGGCACGCACCAGGTGCCGGTGTTGGACGGCGCCGTGGCGCCGCTGGTGCCGAGATAGCCCTTGTCGGCCAGGACCACCTTGGCGCCGCTTTCGGCAGCAGCGACAGCCGCCCAGGCAGCCGACGGCCCGCCGCCCAGCACCAGCACATCGGCTTGGAGGTGCAAGCTGTCGGAAGCGGATTTTTGCGACTTGGGCATAGATGCTCGGTGACTGAGTTCGCGACAGCGCGAGAGGGCTACGCAGCGCGATCGGCGTTTGCGAACCACACCGGCTCGTTGCCGGCGCTCCACTTGATGTTGCAGCCGATCGACGGCACCTGTTCGGCAGTGGGCCTGCCGCCCTCCAGCACCGTGTCGACCGCCGCGCGCAGATCGGCACCGGTCACCGGCTTGCCATTGCCGGGCCGCGCATCGTCGAACTGGCCGTGATAGGCGAGCCGCCGGTCGGCATCGAACAGGAAGAAGTCGGGCGTGCAGGCCGCGCCATAGGCTTTGGCCGTCTGCTGCGAAGCGTCCTTGAGATAGGGGAAGGAATAGCCGATTGTTTCAGCCTCCTCGCCGATGCGGGCAAGCGTCTCCTCGGGATGCGCCTCATGATCGTTGGCGTTGATCGCCACCACTTGCAGCCCCTTGCCGGCATACTCCTTGGCGAAAGCGGCAAACTGATCGCGGATCAGTACGACGAACGGGCAGCGGTTGGAGATGAAGGCGACGAGCAAGGCCGGCTTGGCATCGAAATCGGCGAGCCGGTGCAGCACGCCTTGCGCGTCGGGCAACAGGAAATCGGCGGCCCTGGTGCCAAGCTCGATCGGGTTGGATTCTGTCTTCGGCATAGATGCGCTCCCCCAATTTTTGCGGCCGGTTTTTACAAACCCAACGTGCGAGCGTTTAAGCGTCCGTAGTTAGTCTATGAATTTAGTATAATTATAGGCCGAAGAACACATTCACGGTCAACCGCGTGGCTTGGAATATCGTGCCAATGTTTCGAGCCGAGCCGGCACGTTTGTCCAAGCAGGGGCCCATCTGAAGAAATCCGGACGGATGAGGTTGTATTGAGGCCCCAGGGTCCGCCCGCGCGACGATGCCATCGCAGACACGCCGAACGTCAGGGCACCATCATCCTTACGGATAAAGCGCCCTGCCAGGATCGCATCTAATGTGCGCGGGCCAAAGCCGATGAGACGCTGGCCGCTGCCTACTGGCGGCGTGGCGCTGCGGGATTGATGGTTGGCCGAATGCTGACGATCGCAGCACCGTCCTCGCCGATACCAATCATGATCCTGTCGCCGGAGGCTATGCCGGCAATGTCGCACGCCACCAGCGGCATGCGGATCTCATAGAGAAATTCGGCAACGATCGCGCCAACCGCCAGGATCGGATCCTGCCGCTCCAGGAGCATGCCGGCCGGCGCGGTGCCCCTGCGGATCGCCTCGGCCAGGACCGAAGATGAGGAGGACGAGCCACGCCCGCTCGGCATGACCAGGATCTTGCCGGCGACATTCTGGCCAAGCCCAGGATGCGAATGGTCCGTTATGTCGCCAGTTTCGGCATTGATGCCGCCCCAGAAGCTAAGCGGCTGCGAGAACACCAGCGCCTGACCCTCGGCCGCGCCCGCCAACTGGAAAGTGCCGGTTCGCTCCACCGGTCGCGTCATGAGGCGGTCCGCACGACATGGCCGGCCGCCGCCGAACGGATGCAGTCCTTCATCTCGGCGAAGGCGACGGATACGCCGATATTGCCGGGCGCATAATGCGCCCATTTGCCGGAATTGGTCATCACCACGCCGTCGAGGCGCTGAAGGATCGCAGTGACATAGGTGCAGGTATCGGCGACCGGGATCAGGCCGAACGCCTCCATGCCATCAAGCGCCCCCTCCGCCTGCAGTCGCGTCAGGGTAGCTCGGCCGGTGTTGACATAGATCGGAATGTGCCTGCCCGGTGCGATCTCGCGCAGCAACGGCAGCAGCCGCATCCATTCCTCATGCGAAAAATGCGGCGTGCCGAGCGACACCGCCCCCAGCGGCGCACCGTCAGGCACTCCAGACAGCTTCGCCAGCGCCTGGTCGATATCGGCGCGCGTGATGCGGATCGTCTCCTCCGGCACCTGACCGTGAAATGCCTCGTCCAGAGTCCTGCCTTCCGGGGTGATGCCGACCGCATGGAACAGCGCCACCGCTCCGGTCGTTGCCGCCGCCGCGCCCAGCGCCTTCAACTGGTCCTCGTCGCGCGGCCGCGGCAGGCCGGCAATCACCGGAACGCGGTCGCCGCTCGCTTGCCCGATCACCAGCCCGATGCCGACGAACAGGCTGTCGCTCGGCTGCGGGTCGGCAATGGCCAGCTCGAACAGGATCCGGCCGCGCCGGTTCTCGCTCAAATGCAGGCCCCAGGCCGGCGCCCGTCCGGTCATGGCGCAGCACAAATCGATGAAATCGCCATAGCGGTTGGTCCGCGCGCCGATCACCGAATTGGCAAAGACGATGGCGTTGGATTCGCCCCAGGCGATCTGCTGGCCAAAGTCTGGCCGGAACCGTGTCTGATAGGGCGCGCAGGTGAATGTCGCCTGGCAGCCGAGCTCCAGATGCGCCTTCATCAGCCGCCGCGCCGGCACCTCTTCCGCCGCCGGCATCTTCACCATGCCGGGATGGATGAGATCGAAAGAGCCGACGTTCAATGTCGTCGGCACCTGGACGCGGCCGCCGCCCTCGACCAGCCGCTCGACGAAATCGAGACCGGCCTTGCCCTGGTAGAGACAGCCATCGATATGGGCGCCGGCAATGTCGAGCAAGCTGCCTGCCCCGACCGCATTGGAAAAAGCGACCAGGATTTTCATGGCAGCGGCTGCGGACGGGCCTTGCTCGCCGTCGAGCATGGATCGGTCGTGCGCACTCAGTTCAAGTGTCATCGGTACTCCAGCCGCTTACTCGATCGCATAGCGGGACAGCACCCCCCTCTGCCCTGCCGGGCATCTCCCCCGCAAGGGGGGAGATTGGCAGCTTCGACCCCGGCACTCATTCTTGCAATGTAGGAGATTTGCGAAAACATCGATGACGGCCAATCTCCCCCTTGCGGGGGAGATGTCCGGCAGGACAGAGGGGGGTGCGAAGGAACGCCAACAGTCCCATCTATCGAACCGCGTCGACTAGCCCGCCGCAATCAGCACCGTACTGTCAGGCGACCACCGCAGCACCACCTCCTGGCCCTCCGCCAGTCTGTCGGCGCCGGTGTTCTGCACGATCACTTTCAGCATCTGGCCCTCGCGCTCGACGAAATACGTGCTGTTGTTGCCGGCGAAGATGCGCTTGGAAACCTGCCCCTTGAGCACGTTCGAATTGGCCGCATCCGAAGCCCCGCCATCCGTCGCGATGCGGATGCGTTCGGGCCGCACGGCACAACTCGCCTTGGCGCCGGCGGCAAGCTTTGCACCCACGCCCGAGGCAATCGCCGTGCCGTCCGGCAGCCGGATGCCGTTGCCAGTGCTGTCGCCACGAAAGATGTTGGCGTCGCCGAGGAAGGTGGCGGCGAATTCGCTCTTTGGCCGGTCGTAGATCTCTTCCGGTGGTCCCTCCTGCACCAGCCTGCCGTCGCGCAGGATGCCGATGCGGTCGCTCATCGTCAGCGCTTCTTCCTGGTCGTGGGTGACAAAGATGGTGGTGATGCCGATCTCGCGCTGGATGCGCTTGAGCTCGATCTGCATGTCGACGCGCAACGCCTTGTCGAGCGCGCCGAGCGGCTCGTCGAGCAAAAGCACGCGCGGCTTGGTGACGATGGCGCGGGCGAGCGCGACGCGCTGGCGCTGCCCCCCGGAGAGTTGGTTCGGCCGGCGGACACCGAGCTTGCCGAGTTGCACTAGGTCGAGCGCACGCTGCACCTCGGTAGAGATGGTCGCTTTGGCCTCGCCGCGCACCGACAAGCCGAAGGCGACATTGTCGGCGACGCTCATATTGGGAAACAGCGCATAGTTCTGGAACACCATGCCGATGCGGCGTTTTTCGACCGGCACCCGTTCGACGCTCTCGCCGCCGATGGTGATGCGACCCGAGTCAGGAAAATCGAAACCGGCGATCTGGCGCAGCAGCGTCGTCTTGCCACTGCCCGATGGCCCCAGCAGCGCATAGAAGCCACCGTCGGCGAAATCGATGGAGACGTCGTCCAGCGCCTTGTGCGCGCCAAAACTGCGCGAAACATCAGATACCTGCACGCCGGCCATTATTTCTCTCCGCCGAATTTGAAGAACCGCGCCGTGAGAAGCATCAGCGCCATCGACACGACGATGATGATCGTCGAGACCGCGTTGATCTCGGGCGTAAAACCCTTGCGGATCGCGGCGTAGATTTCGACCGGCAGCGTCGTCTGGCCAGGCGTTGCCAGGAAATAGGACACCACGAACTGGTCGAACGAGACGGCAAACGCAAACAGCCCGCCGGCGATGACGCCGGGCATGATCCACGGCAGCGTGACACGCCTCGTCACTTGCCACTGGTTGGCGCCGAGCGAGCGCGCCGCCTCCTCCAGCTCCGGCGCGAAGGTCTGCAGCCGGGCCGAGACGACGACGATGACATAGGGCAGCGCCAGCGCGACGTGGCCGAGAAGGATCGCGTGCAGGCCGCGGCCGATGCCAACGCCGAAGAAGAAGATCAGCATCGCCGTGCCGGTGATGAGCCACGGTATGGCGATCGGCGGAAACAGCAGCGCCTGCAGGAATTTCTTGCCGCGAAATTCATGGCGATAGAGCGCCAATGATGCCGCCGAGCCGAGCACCGTGCAGATAACGGTGGCGATTACGGCGATCTCGACGCTGTTCCAGGTGGCGGCGATCAGCTGGTCGTTTTGCCACAGCGAGGCGTACCATTCGGTCGTCCATTCGAATGGCAATTGGTAGAAGGGCGAGACGTTGAACGACATCAGCGCCATGATGATGATCGGCAGATAGAGAAAGGCGAGCAGCAGTCCGATGTAGAACCGGCCGAGCCCTTCGAGGATGCGGGTGGTCGCCATCACGCGGCTCTCCGCAACGCCGGCGACGCCACCGCCAGGATGACCAGCACCACCGCCAGCAAAATGAAGGACAGCGCGGCACCCAGCGGCCAGTTGAACACGGCGACGAACTGGTCCTCGATGACTGTACCGTAGAAGGTGCCGGTGCGGCCGCCGAGGATGCGCGGTTCCATGAACGAGCCGACGACCGGCACGAAGATCAGGGCGGCTCCCGCCACCAGCCCCGGCATCGACAGCGGTATGATCACCCGCTTCAGGAGCTGCAGCCGTGAGGCGCCAAGCGAGCGTCCGGCCTCGATCAGCGAGTCGTCGATGGCCTGCAACGTGAGATAACAAGTCAGCACCATGTAGGGCACATAGGAATGCACCAGCCCGATGATGACGGCCGGATAGGAATACATCAGGTCGATGTTGACCTTGAACGGCAGCACGGCGTTGAGCGCGGTATCGAGGATGCCGCCCTCGCGTAGCACCATCGCCCAGGAGAAGATGCGCACCAGCCCGTTCGACCAGAATGGCAGGATGACGAGCAGGAAGATGGCCTCGCGGCTGCGCCCTTTCAGCACTTTGGCGAGCACGTAAGCCGCGGGATAGCCGATGATGACGCACCACAGCGTCACCTCGAGACCGAGGCGCAGCGAGGCCAGCAAAAGCGTCAGATAGAGGCTTTGCGAGAAGAAGGCGGCATAGTTGCCAAGGGTGAAGGCCCACGGTTTTCCCGACAGGGGCAGCTCGGTCATGAACGAGAAGAAGACCATGGCCGAGAGCGGCAGGAAGATCGCCACAGTCAGCCAGAGATAGGCAGGCGCCAGCAGCGGCAATGCCGATCTCAGCCCGCTGCGCGATGCTGTTGCAGCTGCCATGACAGCCTTCTCTCCCCAGATTGGAAGAACCAGCCGGCGCGAACCGCCGGCTGATTCCGATGCCGGCTTTATTTCACGTCGACCTTGAACTGCTGCCACAGCGCCAGATAGGCCTCGCGCTGCGCGTCGGTGATCGGCGCCTGGAACTGGATGCGCTTGGCCACTTCGGGGTCACCCATGACCTTGCGGTTGAAGGCATCCGCGGGCAGCGCTTCCACCGCCTTGGTGTTGGCCGAGACCGGCGCGCCGACCTTGGTGACCCATTCGACGTAGAATTTCGGGTCGATCATGTAATTGATGAAGGCCTCGGCCCCGGCGACGTTCTTGGCGCCGACCGGAATGGAAAAGGCGTCGAGCCAGGCGACGGCTCCTTCCTGCGGCACGACCAGCGAGACCGGCAGCTTGAAATGCGTCTTGGCGCGATCGGCCGAGCCACTCCAATAGGTGCCGATGTCGATCTGGTTGGAGGCGACCATCTGGTTCCAGTCGTTCTCCGAGCTCCAGAAGGTCTTGATCTGCGGCATCAGCGAGGTGAGCTTCGCCTTGACGGCGCCCATATCCTTGATGTCGTTGATGTTCTGGCCGGTGGCGATGGCGCCGAACTGCACCGCCTCGACGGCGTCGTCGCGAATGACGACGCGGCCCTTGTGCGCGGCATCCCACATTTCGGCGATGCTCGTCGGCGGCTTGTCGAAGGATTTATCGTTGATGGCGAGCGCCGTCAGGCCCCACACCCACGGCACGCCATAGACCTTGCCATCATGGACGAGCATCGGCGATCCCGCCTTGTCCTTGTTGATATCGGCATAGTTCGGCAACCTGGAGATGTCGATTGGCTGGATCAGTTTCCCGGCCATAGCCTGGTCGTTGAAGGCGGCATTGATCATGACCACGTCGTAGAGGCCAGGATTGGTCCGGATCTTGGTCAGCATTTCCTGTTCGGAATTGAAGAAATCGTTGACGACCTTGTTGCCGGTCGCCTTTTCGAAAGCCTCTACGGCCCACGGCTCGTCGGTGCCGTAGCCCTTCCAGTTGAGCACATGCACCTCGTCGGCCTTGGCGGCGAACGCGAGTGCGGAGGTAAAGACGGCGGTCGCCGTCAGCAGAGCAGTCAAATCAGGCATGCGCATGGTTGGTTCCTCTCTGTGTTTGCCCGCTTCCCGGGCTTGTCAGGCTTTCCGGCAATTATGCATTGGCCTTCTGTGTCCGGCCTGTCCCCGACGGGTCGGCGGCATGGCTCAGGAATGTCTGGATTTCGCGGTCCGTCGGCGCCGACGAGCCGCCATGGCGGGTGACCGAAATGGCGGCCGCCGCATTGGCGTAGCGCGCCGCGTCGAAGGGCGGGGCGCCCCGCGCCAGCGCGCTGACGAAAGCCCCGATATGGGTGTCGCCGGCGCCATTGGTGTCGATTGCGGTGACCGCGTAGCCGGCAATGGTCCGCGCTGGCCCGCCGGCCAACCGCAGGTGGCAGCCCTTTGCGCCGGAGCGGATGACCACGCCGGCAGCCTGCGGACAATGCTCGTCCAGAAGTCGTGCCGCGACAGCCTCGACATCGCCCGGGCCGGCAATCTCGGCCGCTTCGGTCGTGTTGCAGCTCAGCCATGTGGTGCGGGCAAGCACCCGCGACAGGATCGGGCGCGGAATGTCCGTGATGACCGGAGCCGGGTCCAAGACGAAAGGGGTTTCGTCCGGCAGCGACTCGATCCAGTCCGCCAGCGTGTCACGGCTTGCGGGGTAGCTCAGCGTGTAGCCGGAGGTGAACACCCAATCATCAGGCGCCACCGCGACCGGCGCCAGCAAGTCGAGGCTGAGCACACTTTCGGCCCCCGGCCACGACACGAAGGTGCGTTCGGCATCGCTCGAGATCATGGCGACGCAATTGCCGCTGTCCATCAAGGGCGATGGCGGTGTCAGTGTCGCGATGCCCTCGGCGGCGAAAGCGGTGCGCAGGAAGTCGCCATTCGGCCCGTTGCCGAGCTGGCCGCCGAAAACCACCTTCATCCCGGTGCGGCTGGCCGCGACCATCATGTTGAATCCGCCGCCGGCCACCTGGGCGAAGCTCGATGCCGTCTTCTCCATGCCGGGCGCCGGCAAGGCGTCGATGCGGTAGACATAGTCGACCACAGCACTACCGACATGGACGAGACGGCCATTCATGCCGCCGCGTCCTTGCCGGAGGCACTTTTCGCCACCCGTGCCGTCACGAGGTCGGCCGCAAGCGCGCGAACCTCTGACATGTCGATGCCCTTTAGCCGGGCGATGTGCTGTTGCGGCAGCCGGGAAAAGCCGGTGCAGGCGCCGGCCATGCCGGCCGCGATGGCGCCGATCGTGTCGGTATCACCGCCGAGATTGGCGCTGATGACCGCTGCTTTCCATGCATCGCCCCGGGCGACTTCCAGCACCGCGAAGGCAGCAGGAACGGATTCCTGGCTGGCGACGCCGGTGCCGACCAGATCGGTGATCAGCCGGATCGCATCCCTGATCGCCTTGCCTCGCACGATGTCCTGTGCCCAGACGATACGCGCGGCGATGTCGCCACCGGTGACCCAATGGCCGAGCGTCGCCCCTCGCCTCGCCGCCGCGACAGCGCTGGCGGAAGCATCGCGCCAACCACCGCCGGCGACGCCGCGGCTGACAGCGGCGGCAACAGCAGCGGCGGAGGCGATGGCGATCGAGGTGTTGTGCGTGGCCCGGCAGGTCTCCGCCACCTTGTCGACGAATGCCCCCAATGGTTCAAGCGGCATCATGATGCCGACCGGGGCAATGCGCATGGCCGCACCGTTGGTGTCGCCACTGCGTCCCGCTTCCTCTTCAGGCACGCCACTGTTGATAGCGTCGATGGCACGCTTGGTCGACGGTCCCAAAAGATCATAGCTGCCGCGCGCCTTGACCGCGCGTTCCCAGTCGAGCAGCGCATTGACCCAGCGCTTATGGTCGAAGCGGTCGCCGGATTCGACGAGAATGCGGCCGAGCAGCAGCGCTTGTTCGGTATCGTCGGTGATGGTACCGGCAGCCAATCCCTTCGACACTGGATGATTGGCGAAAGGCGCGATGAAATCCTCGACATGGCCGTAGAGTTCGGCAATCCGGGCCGGCGACAAAAGCTGCGTCGGCATGCCGAGCGCATCTCCCAGCGCTGCGCCGACAAGCGCGCCCATGGCGCGATCGAGCGGGTCCTTGGCTGTGTCCGGCATCGCTCAGAACCTCATATGCAGCGCGAAATGCGCGGGGTTGAGCAGGCTGGTGACATATTCGATCGGCCGGTCGTCGACGGCGCGCGTCAACCGGCGGCCGCGCAGGAACGGCGTGCCTTGCGGGCAGCCGAGGATAGTGGCGTCCTCGGCGTTGAGCATCTCGATCTCCACCCATTCCTCGCCGTGGTCGGGAATGAGGCCGGCGGCGCGCAGCGTCTGGTGCAGCGAGCCCTCGCGCAATCCGCGCAACGGCACGTCTTCAAGCTCGGGTGACAATGGCAGCCGGCTGCGCTCGATGGAGATCGCATGGCCGTCGCTGGCGTTGGTACGCACCCGGTCGACGGCGATGAAGAACGGGCTTTTGATACCAAGCAGCGAAGCCAGATCGGTATCCTCGATGACCTCCAGCCGCAGCGTCCGCGTCTCGGCATTGGCGCCCGCATCGGCCAACGCCCGCGACCAGCCGATGGCGTCGTCGACCGGCTTGCCATCGAAAGTGACGAAGGAGCCGATTCCGACCTTGGTGGTGATCAGCCCGCGGCTGGACAGTTCCTCGAGGCCCTTGCGGACCGTATTGCGGCTGACGGAGAAACGCTGGACGAGCTCGTTCTCGCTTTGCAGGCGGTCGCCGAAACCGAGAACGCCGGAGCGGATTTCATGTTCGAGAACGGTGGCGATCTGTTCGGGCTTGCCCGTGCCTGGAGACAGTTGAACTGCGCGCCGCTTCATATAGGTACCTGTTCAGTGAACCTGTATAATCCTGTTCAATACAGATCTACGGACGCCGTGTCAACGTGACCTGAGGACTAGCAAACGGGCGCGGATGTTGGAGGAACGCCTACAAAAGCGCCGACGACGGGCGGGCATACGGACTGCGAAGGCCGACCACCATCAAGAAGACCGACCACCATCAAGAGGATAGCGCTGGTTCTTGATTCAATCGTGGCCGGACCTGTTACGGTATCGACACTTCACGGGGCTCAACGAGGATATCCGCCTCGATCGCGGCGTTGATGAATGCCGCCCGCGCCGCCGAGGCTTCTTTCTTCCCCTCAAGCACGGCCAGGCAGACCTTGCGAGCAACCATGTGCCGTTGACCGGTCGCAACCGGCCAGCGGTTCATCAGGATGTCGGCAGCCTGGGCGACCCGCTCCACGTTGAAGATCGAATTTCGCGATCGGCCGAGCGCAATCCGGACCGGCTCATCGAAACGCTGGTCTTGCACCACCCCACCTCCCGGAATCGAACGAGCCGGCCCAATTCCCTGTATTGTGATAGGTTTCGCGCCTAAGGTGCAAGATGTCCGATTCCAGTGGCCAGAAAAATCCCAGGCTGATCGTCGTGGTCGCATTCGATCGCGGCGAGGACGGCGACGTATTTCCAGCCTTTGGACCCGCCGACCAGCAGAGCGAGGATCGCGCCATACGCACCGCCAGGGCTCTGGCGGCAAAGCATGCCGGCGTCATCGCCTGGAGCCGCGAGGCCGATCCGACGCTGGGCGAATATGGCCCGCCGAACACGCTCTTCGTCAGCGGCGATGTGCCTGACATGGAGTAATCGATCGGCGCCAGTACCTGACCCGAACCAAGCGTCCGGCGGCTAGGAGTGACGTTCCCCGGAAAACCGTTGCCCTCCTTGACGCTTGACGCAAGCGGCTCTTCGGCCGCCAAGCAAAAGCCCGCCACGGGCGAACCGGGGCGGGCCTTGGAGGAGGACAAGGTGTGGGACCCTCTCCTCTTGTTTCCACGGGGGGTGTGGACCGCGATTACTTTACGAAAATTCCCAAACGAGCCGGATCACAAACGGATCGTGGCACATCACAATCGGGTGCGTGCCGGCATCAAGGCGGTCACGAGATCGCGATCGCTCTTGATGACTGACGCTATACTCCGACGATTGCGGCTGCGCCCATGGATGACGCCCAGGGCAACGCATAAGCCCCTGGCCAGGGATCGCATCGCCGCCGAGATGGCTGTGATCGCAGCCGATAGGCCTGCTTATCAGGCGATCCCGTAGAACAGCCTGTAGTGGACGCGCTTCATATAGTCCCGATACTCCGGCGTGGCGGCCAGCAGCGCCTCTTCGCGCAGGATGCGATGCACCTGGAAGAAGGTGATCACGGCGTAGACGGCGAGATTGTAGAAGGAAAAGGCGGACAACAGGAACAGGACATGGCCGGCAAGGTAGCCGGCATAAATCGGGTGCCGCACCAGACGGTAGGCACCGCCGGTCATCACACCGCGATTGCCCGGCAGAATGGCAAACGAACGCCCCAGAGATATCTTTCCCCAGATCACGAACCCCAACGCCAGGGCTTGCAGCGGCGCGGCGGCATAGACCGGGATGATGGCTGCCCCAGGCTCCAGGTCGATGAAGCCGACACCGAAGCTGGCGATCACGGAGACAACTGCCGTGAGCGGGTCCCAGTCGCGAACCTGCGGTCGCCGCGACAGAAGCAGCCAGGTAAAAGTCAGAACCTCGGAAATCGCCACCAGCGCCACGTTGAGGCGGGTCGGGTCGAGCATGAGGTGATACACGCCACGGTAGACGAACATCCCCGCGAAAGCCAGCGCGCAGATCCGAAAGAAACCCTCCCGCAAATCGACCAGGATTTCGCGCTTCCGGGCCGCGGACAAGATCCTGTCGTCATTGATGTGCGAAAGGGTTTCGCTTTTTGATATGAGCAAGGCAAGCACCCCAATGATCCCTCGGGGCAACCTTTGCACGCAACCATTGCCGGGCGGTTAATCAACAAGATCAGATCAGCACTAAACGGGATATGACGCACCGAGGATGCAGCGCGAAGCGCGCCCTAGCGGCTCGCAAGAAGTCGGGCCGGCACCATGGCGGCAGGCAGGTCTGATCCATTCCGCTCTGCAATTTCTGCTTGCATTTTTGGAACAAATGACGAACAATAGGCAGATCACCGCTGAAGCGGGTGTTCGGGGGGCCAGCGAAATGGCGCGTTGGAAAGGTGCGGGGCTGGCTGCCGCCGTAAGCGGATTATTTGCGCTGACGACAGCCCTTCCATGGGTGCGCTTGTCGCTGGAAAGCCTTGTCGTCCTCCTTATCCTGAACACATCCGCCCTCGCCACCGGCAAGGATTACGCTGTCTGCTTCAGCGACCGCAAGGTCGGTGCCGATCAGCTCATCGCCGCCTGCACGCCGATTGCCGATGACAAGACGGCACCGTCGCGGAACCGTGTCATCGCCTATTTCCGTCGCGGCCTCGCCTGGGACGACAAGCATGATTACGACCGGTCGATCGCCGACTACAGCGAAGCGATCATGCTCGATGCCAGAGATGTCTCGGCCTACTTCAATCGCGGGGCTGCCTGGTACAACAAGGGGGAAAACGACCGCGCCATCGCTGACTTCAATGTCACAATCAGCCTCGAGCCTGGCTCTGGCGACGCCTACTACAGCCGTGGCCTGGCCTTCTTTCGCAAAGGCAAGACCGACGCGGCTATTATCGATTTCGAGCAGGCGCTCACTGTCGATCCGCAAAACCACAATGCGCGCAACAGTCTCGGCGCCACCTGGCAACGCAAGGGCGACCACGACAGGGCTATCACCGAATATGACGAGGCGATCCGCCTCGATCCACAAGGCGCCGCAGTGTATGTCAACAGAGGCATCGCCCACGCTTCCAAAGGCGACTACGACCTTGCGATAGCTGATTTCGACCATGCCATCAGCCTCGATCCGGAAAGCGTCGACGCCTACGCCAATCGAAGCGCTGCCTGGATTGGCAAGAGCGACTGGCCGCGCGCAGTTGCCGATGCCAATCGGGCGATTGGGCTCGCCCCCGACAGCGCGGACGGCTACTACAACAGGGCCGTCGCCTGGACGAATACAGGCGACAATGATCGCGCCATAGCTGATTTCGATAAGGTGATCGACCTCAACGCGAAGGATGCTGCCGCCTATTTCGGCCGCGCGCTCGCATTGACCCGCAAAGGCGATCGTGACCGCGCGACGGCCGACTGCCGAAAAGCCATGGAACTCGAACCACAACGGTCCGGCGCCTGCAACGAGCAGGTGACAGGCGGTGAAGCTCCGTCTGCGGATGCATCTATGGCCGCTCCCCAGCAGGACAATTCAGCGGCTATCGCCTGGAATCTGCAACGGGGGTTGAACCAGCAGATTCAAGGCTATGTCGGAGGCGCGATAGACTCGTTCAGCTTTGTAATCGGGCTCGATCCCAACAATGCCGAAGCCTATTACGATCGCGCCCTGGCCAGGGCGTCTGTAGGAGACTACGTGATTGCCGCTGCCGACTGCAGACAGGCAATCAAGCTCGATCCGAAACGGACAGGTACCTGCAACGAACAGGCCGCAGACGACAGGGTCCGGCCAGTCGAACCCGTTGCGTGGGAGGCCAAGGACAATCACAAGCGCGCCGAAGCTGACCGCAAGAAGGCGCGGACCCTCGGCGCGAACTAGACAGGTTCAGGGAGGGCCGGTGGATGGGACGTTGGAAAGGCTTTAGCGTGGCGGCGGTCGCAGCTTTGTCGTTTGTTGCGATAAAGGTATTGCCCTGGGCGCTCGGCTTTGCCGGCGGCAAATATCTTTACCAGACAGTGGCGGGTTCGCCCGATCCACAAATGCTGACCACAGCTCAGGTAAGCGAACAGATTGAAAGCCAAGGAAGCCAGATTTTCAAGGCAATCAAGCAGGAGTTTCCAGACGACTACGACGTCGTCGTGGAAAAAATCACGGCCGTGGCCAGACTTGGAAATGTCGATCAGGTGCGAAATGCGAGCAGGATGGCTGTCGCCGATCTCAGGCGAAGATACGCATCCCTGCTGTCCTCGGCTCCGGACGGCAAAGCCGCCGAAGCGCTGCGTGCACAATCGGATATGCTCAACCATGTCATGGCGCGGGAAACCGCTGCCATCTGCAACAACTACCTTCGTGAAGGGCCGGATGCACTCGGCACGCCGGACCAGGATTTCCTGATCGACATGGACAAGGTCGGCGCCACCCTGTTCCACGCTTTCGGCGCAGCGAAGAATGGCAGTCTGCCGGCCGCCGCTGCCAGCGACGGAGACTGGTCGCTGCTGGCCGACGCTTTCATCAACGCTGGCGGCACTCCCGCCGAGATGACTGCCATTGCCAATATGAGCCGGGAATTCGAAGGTCTCTGCCCAGCCGTAGCAAAACTCTACGCAGCCGCCCTGTCGCTGCAGGGTGAACCCGGGCGACACATCAAAACCACTCTGCTCTATGAGATCGTCCGGAATTGAATCGGTCGGGTCTGCTGATCTGTGGGTCTGACGTAAAGCTGCCGCACCTCGTGAGCTTCTTGGCTGGCCAGCCATTTCCTCGAAGGTCGAGAGCCGATTGGCTCCCTACCCCAGAGCTGAATTGCTGAAATACTTCGCGAAATCAGGGCGTTGCGTCAGAACTTTGCCATTGGCATCGCGCAGGATTCCGGACGCGAAGAGGTAGTCGCCGATCGCTTCCATCTTGGCCGTATCCATCGTCCCGATGGCGCCGCTTTGGCTCCGCAGATAATGGCCGTCGACCAGCATCTTCAGTGAAGCTTCGATCAGTGCCGGGTTGGTCAGCGTATCCTTGTTGGCGGCGACCAATAGGGCTGCCGCCTCCTCGCGATGATCAACCGCGAACTGGTAACCGCGCCGCGTTGCCTGGACGAAGGCGGCAGCAGGTTTCGGATTTGCCTCGAGATAGGCTTCGCTCGAAGAGATCAGTGTCGTGTGCTCATCGGGCACGCCGTAATCGGCATAGACGAAACTGCGCTGCTTGATACCTTTCAACTCGGCATCAACGCCTTCCCAAGTCGAGACTTCGAGCGTGAAATCGACCGAACCATTGGCCAGCGCCTCATAGGCTGAGGTGCCGAGCGTCACCGTCTCGAAATTGCCCTTGCCGCCGTCGTGACGGATGATGGTGCCGATCAGTGCGTTCTCCCAGGCGCTGCCGAAGCCGCCATAGATCAGGCCGTCGAGATCCCGCGGCCTTTTGATCTCGCTGCGAGCCGCGTTGAAAACCACGCGGCCGGTTTCGGATTGCACCACCGCGTAGACGCCCTTCAGGTCGGCCCCGGCGGCTTTTTGGGTGAACAGGCTGATGGTGCCGTTGATGCCGAAATCGGCGACGCGGTTGGCAACCAGCGTGCCAGCACCGGTATCGCTGTAAGGCAGGATCCCGACCTCGAGTCCAGCTTCGGAATAGAACCCCTTGTCGCGGGCGACGAACAGGCCGATGTGATTGGTGTTGACCGTCCAGTCGAGTGCGACGGTAACCTTTTGCGCCGCCGATTGTGCCCGGGCTCGCCCCGATCCGGCAAACAGCGGAAGGCCGGTGGCAAGGGTCAGCAGCAGAGCCTGCCGGCGCGTCAAGTCAGTCATGGTCGTTTCCTTTGGATGGGTTGGGTTGAGGATGATGTCGAGGATCTCGGCCTCGAGCGCACTAGCCTGGCGCGCAGCGTCGCTGCCGAGGCTGCGCGGTCGCGGCAGCGGCACCTTGATTTCGCGCACGATGCGGGCCGGGCGCGCCGACAGCACATAGATGCGGTCGGACAGGAACACGGCTTCGCGCACATCATGGGTGATCAGAAGCGCCGTCCAGCGGTGATCCCGCCACATCCGCTCAAGCCAGCGCTGCATCGCGGTGCGCGTGAGCGCGTAGAGCGCGCCGAACGGTTCGTCGAGCAAAAGCATGTCGCGCTCCTGCACCACCGTGCGCAGCAGGGCCGTACGCTGGCGCATGCCGCCGGACAGTTAGCAGGAAAATGCCGCTCGAAGCCAGCAAGCCCGAACTCGGCAAACAGCGGCGCAACACGTGCCCGCGCCGCCTTGCGCCCGATGCCCTGCACTTCGAGCCCCAGCGTCGTGTTGTCGAGGATGCGTCGCCACGGCATCAGCGCGTCGCGTTGCGGCATGAAGGCGAAATGCCTGCCGTGGTCATCGAGGGGAGCGCCGTCGAACAACATCTCGCCCTCGCCGTGCTCGGCGCCGGTCAGAAGCTGGAACAGCGTCGACTTGCCGGCACCCGAGGGCCCAAGCACAGAGACGAACTCACCAGCGCCGACACTCAGCGATATATCGGCCAGCACGTCGAGCCCACCGAACGCCTTGCGCACATGCCGCAGTTCGAGCCGGCTCATCGCCGCTTCCCTGCGGTTTGCTTGCCCTCCCAAGGCATGGCAAGGCGCTGCAACAGTACAGTCAAGCCGAACAGGACAAGTGTAAGCGCTGCGCTGACGCCGACAGCGGCCAGCACCAGGTCGGGGCGGAAATTGTTCTTGGCGTTGAGCATATAGATGCCTAAGCCCTTCGCCGCACCCGCATATTCGGCGAAGATAGCGCCGACCACGGCATAGGTGATGGAGATCCTCAAGCCAGCAAAGAAGTAAGGCAGCGCCGAAGGCAGCCGTGCCAGCACGAAGACGCGCCAGCGCCCTGCCCCCATGGCGCGCAGCATCTGGCCGATCTCGGCCTCGGTCGACTCGTAACCCTCGACCAATGCCACCAGCATCGGAAAGAAGGTGACCAGCGCCACCAGCATGATCTTGGGCGCCAGTCCGAAGCCGAACCACAGCACCACCAGCGGCGCGATCGCCACCAGCGGCAATGTCTGGCTGACGATGAAGACGGGAAACAGCGCGCGGCGCAGCGGCTGGAAAAAGTCGACCAGTATCGATAGCGCAAAGGCGACGCTGAGCGAACAGGCAAAGCCAAGCAGCGTGGCGCGGATGGTCGGAATGGCGTTGTCGACCAACGCCTCGCGATTGAGCATCGCTTGCGCGAGGACGCGTGACGGCGCCGGCAGTGTCGTCGGCTTGATGCCGGAATAGGTGGCATAAAGCTCCCAGGCCAGCAGGAGCAGTCCGACCGACATCGTCACCGGTACCGCCTTGATAAGAAGGCTCGCGATCGGGCGCGAAGAAACTGGGGATGGGACCAGGCAGGTAACCTTTGACGGCCGCGCATAGGCGGCGGCTGTTTCAGACGGCCGACGGGCTGTTGGCTGAAACCGTGACGTCAAGGGTTACGTGGCCGGCACCGGGTCCGAAGCGGCAGAATGCCGCGTCAAGCGCCGAAAAGATCGGGCCCGCATCACCGCGCAATTTCGTACAGAAATGCTTGGAGCGCTCATAGACGCCCGACTGCTTGAGAAAATCGATGCAGCCGTAGATCTCGTCCATATGGTCGTCGGTGCCCATCACATAGAGCGAGAACTGCGCTGCCGCCGGCTGGCCAGTCGAAGCCGCGCCGCGCACCGCCGCGATGGCCGCATCCCTGCGCGGGCCGAGTGGCCCGACAGGTCCGCCAAGAGCATCGGAGCGGCAGATCGGATCGTCCGGCTCGCCCGGGCAGCCGCGTGAGATGGTGGCTGACAGCACGCAATGTTTACCGCTGCGCGCCGCCGCCACGAAGAGGTCGCGCATGGCTGGAAACAGCACCTCGGGTGGCCCAACCAGCAGGGTCGAGATGTCGTCGGTCTCGATCCGGAGCTTGTCGCGATAGGGACCGAGCGCGCCCAGCGCGCCAAGGATGACGCCGACGAAATCGTCGGCCATGGGATATAGGGAAATCTGTGCGCCTGAAAACATGGCCCGCCTCGCTCCGCTGGTATTACCCAGATCAGCTTTTAGGGTCTGTGGGCTTGCCGCCCCCGTCTCAGCCCCGACCGTACGGAGCACCCCTGTGGATGCGCGGGTTAAAGCACCAATCAAACCGAAGTGAAAGCCATTTTTCAGCGCGCTGCACCAAAAAGCATTGCGCCAGGCGTGGTTCCTGAGTCGAAGCCGCCGATGTTTCTGGAGCGAAATTTTATCGGGAACCTTCGCTGCCGCGACCGGTTGTTCCCATAGTCGCAAATGCGATCACCTTCGTAGAAACAAGCGACGAGTTCACAGAAATGGAGACAAACCATGTTCATGAAAATCCTCGCAGCTTCGGCTCTCACGATTGGTCTGGCCATGTCAGCCATGGCGCAAAGTGCCGGTAGCAATAACGCAAGTGGCGATGGCGCCGGCAGCGGGAAGTCGGTGACTGTGGAGCCGAACACCCCGGCTTCGCCGAATACGGTCAGGCCCGGTACTGTCGACCTCGGCATAACCAACAGCACGACCGGCATGCCCGGCGACATGAATTCGAACGCAGATCGAAATTGCCCGGCCGGCCCGCAGGGCGCGCAGCCTGACGCCACCCACACCTCGCCGGGCACCTCTGTGCCGACGGTCAATGACAACCACTGCGGTAAGTAGGCCATTGCTGGCAACCGAAGAAGCCGCGAGCGCATGCTCCGCGGCTTCTTTTGGCGTCCGCGGAACCGGGCACTCCGCCAAGTTGGCATTATCGGCCTGTTCAAGGCAGGCGTGCGGCGCACCGTCACCGCGGGCGGCTATTGCCATATTGCCGCCGGAGACGACCAGAGGACCGTTGACCGCAACCCATTGGCCATCCCTGGCGGCTGCACCAAGGCGACAAGGCGCACCGACCGCGAGCCCTGTGGTGGCAATGCATGGCACAGTCGCCGGTTGTGAAGTCTACGAAACAGCCTTTTCGCGAACCGGCAGCTTCCAGCCCGGCCTGACGAAGTGGCAGGTGTAGCCGTTGGGATATTTCTCCAGATAGTCCTGATGCTCAGGCTCGGCTTCCCAGAAGTGACCGACCGGCGCCACTTCGGTGACGACCTTGCCCGGCCACAGACCCGAGGCATCGACATCGGCGATAGTGTCCTCGGCGACGCGCTTCTGTTCGTCGCTGGTGTAATAGATCGCCGAGCGGTAACTCAGCCCGACATCGTTGCCCTGCCGGTTGCGGGTCGTCGGATCATGGATCTGGAAAAAGCGCTCCAGCAGCGTGCGATAGCTGATGATGGCCGGATCGAAATTGATCTCGATGGCTTCGGCGTGGGTGCCGTGGTTGCGATAGGTGGCATTGGGCACGTCGCCGCCGCTATAGCCGACACGGGTGGAGATGACGCCGGGATAGCGCCGTATCAGATCCTGCATGCCCCAGAAGCAGCCACCGGCAAGAACTGCACGTTCGGTCGAAGTCGCCATATCACGTCTCCTCAAAAGCAATTCCAGGAAAAGCGTGTAGCGATTTTCCGTCTGGAATTGCGCAAAATCAAGTTGGATCTCCCATAAATGGGCATTGTCTCTTGCTCCGTCCAGCGGACCGCCGACCTGCTTCAGTTGCTCGTTTGGCCGAGGCTGTCGATCGCATTCGGCAACTGTGGCGCGCCGGGCGGAATGGCGGCAAAGCTGACCACCACCGGCGGCGCCCTGAGCGACCAGTCGAAAAGAACGGTTTTGACCGGGACGTTGCCCACCCACGCCTGCAGTCGAGGTGGCACGTCGCGCCCAGGCCAGACCAGCAGTATGCCGTGGTCGCGCAGCCGCTCCTTGGTGATCCAGGGGGCATACTGCAAGTTCAGGTCGGTGAAGATCGACGGCTTGTCATAGGCGTTGAGGCCCGCCAGCAACGCGATAAGGGGATGGCCGCCGACGATGTCGAGCCGACCGGGCGCGGCCGCGTGCCAGACGACCTCGGCCTCATCCGATATCTTCTGTGCCGGCCAGCAGACGGCATCCATGCGTCCACGCAAATTGCATTTCGTCCAGCGGATCCCCGCATAAGCACCAGATATGCCGATGATGCAGACGAACGCGCAGATCGCCAGCTTTCGCATCTCGACGGTGCCGAGGCGGTGGCCCAGCAAGGCAAGCGCCACAACGCCAGCAAGATTGTACATCGGCGCGCCCCAGGCCTCGCCTGCACCTGTGAACAGGGACGCCACCATGACGAGGAGCGCCGGGCCAAGCCCCATCCATAAGAGATAGACGAGGATACCGCGCCCAACGGGCTCTTGCGGCGCCGCCGAGCGCCGCAGCAGCCCTGATATCGCCAGCACCAGAACAAAGCCGCAGAGCCCGGCCATCTGGACGCCGATATAGTAGAAGCGCGAGCGATGGGCCAGCACCCACTGATCGCGCCAGGCGGCATAGGTCAGCGGCAGGAAATCGACGCGGTTGAGTTCGACGGCCAGCGGCGCGGCGACAGCGACGAAAACCACAAGGCCAAGCCATGGCCAAGGCGTGGCGAGCCGACTGCGTGCCCGCGGGTCGGACAACAGCCAAATCGCGCCGAACAGCAACAGCAGGGCGGTGGAAAACTTGGCGTAGAGCCCGGCGCCCGATACGAGTCCGAGCGCAAGCCACCAGCCCGGCCCACCACCACGCCCTGCACGCCACAACAGCCAGCAGATAGCGGCCCAGAAGGGCATCTGCGCGTAGTCATGATTGAACTGCGGGGTCGGCCAGCCGAAGAAATAGAGAGACGGCATCAAAAGCACGGCAGCCAGCGCACGCTTCTGCCCTATCAGGTCACGGGCCAGCAGATAGACCAGGACGAAAGTCGCCGAGATCGTTAGCTGGGCCAGGAAATATTGCGGCCAGCGGAACGATCCGGTCAGAAGATGGCTGGTCTCGAGCAGCCATGCGGGAAGCTGTGGATGCTTGTAGCTCAACAGCACCCATTCGCGGCCCCACATGAAGCCTTCGACGACATCGTTGGGCGGTGAGACGTTGACAAGTGCGGGCGCCACCGTCCAGCAGAATATCTGCATCAGGCACAAAATTGCCAGCAAATACAAGGGATTACGGATTAGACTGGACAAAACCGATGGGGAATCGACGCCGGCGGCAACCAATCCCGCCGGCACCCAGTCGTCCATGGATCCATCTATCCCCGCCATGCGGCGCTTAGATCACATAGTCCGGTTTGACGAACAGCCCAAACGTCGAAGCTTACAAAAAAGTATAGCTATGTGCCATTGCAGCACCATTATCGAGCAGGAGTATCGGCGCTCCTCTCTCCAGCCACGATAGCACTGCACGGCTGACCTAGCCTGAAAAATCCGGATCCCAATGCGCCACCACCACGCCGTCATCCACTACCGTGCGCTCGACTTCTGGATGGCGCGCGCGGCCGTTCTGGTTATCATCTGCCTGCAGCTTCTGGTCATCAACAACCTCTCATTTGGGCCGCGCTGGCTGGCGCCGGTGCTGGAGGCCGCCCTGCTGCTGCCCTTGTCGGTGGCCACGGCCTGGACACAGGCCGCCACCCGAAAGGCGATCGATGATCACGAGTGGCACGCGATCGGCCAGTTTCGCATCATGATCCGCAGAACCGCGCTGGCCATGACCGCCATCATCAGCCTCATGAATTGCGGTTCGCTGTTCTTGCTGGTGCGTGCCTTGCTGGAGGGCCATGCCGGCAACAGCGGCACGACGCTGCTGATCGATGCGCTCAACATATGGGTCACCAACGTCATCGTCTTTGCCTTGTGGTTCTGGAGCACCGATCGCGGTGGACCGCCGACCTGCGGGCTCGTCAAGCTCGCGCAGGCCGACTTCCTGTTCGCACAGATGACGCTGAACGACCGTGACCTTCGCGATTGGCTGCCCGGCTTCGTCGACTATTTCTTCCTTGCCTTCACCAATGCGACAGCGTTTTCGCCCACCGATACGTTGCCACTCTCCCAGCGCGCCAAGCTGTTGATGATGGCGGAATCCATGATCTCGCTGCTGACCATCGCGCTGGTCGCGGCACGCGCGGTCAACATCCTGGCTTGAGGCTTGCCAATCCGAGTCGCCGCTGCATCGGGCCGAAACGCAAAAAGGCCCGCCCCGGCGCGAGCCGAGGCGGGCAAAAATGGCAGTCGTGGAATGAGGACTATACCGCGTCTGGCGGCTCTTTCTGCGCGGCTCTATGCCGAAAGTGTCTCGGGCATGCTGTCAAGCAGATGCCAACAGACAACGCCGACCGGAGCCGGCAGCTACTCATCTGACGGCGGCTTGAATCGCCTCGCGACAAACTCGAACAGGACGTCCGAGATCCACATGGCGCAGACGCCGATCAGGAAGGCCGCTGCCAGTGTGGTGGTGTCGTCGACGGGATCCGGCATCGGCAGGCCGGTGATCCTGGCGTAGGACACCGCCGGCAGCGTCAGATATGCCGCCGCCAAGGCGCCACAGATTGGCGACGCTATCATTTCGCGCAATTTGTAGCGATGCCGCGAGAGCGCGCGCAGAACGCCGCCGGCAAGGCCAGCCGCCACGACCGGTCCCTTGATGCCAAGCAGGTCGAAAATTTCGTGCATCACGGCCTCCATCGACAGAGCTTCTGACCCTTTTCGTTATGAGCCAGGATCGCCGCTGCCGACGCGTCGGATAGGGTCGCCACCTCTGCCTGTGTCGGCCGGATGGGATGCTCGGCCGCGCAGAATGACCCGCCCGATGTGGTGCAGCCGGCCAGCGTGAGGGAAAGCGCTAGGATTTTGACCATTTGCCCAGCCTCCTCCGGTTGTCGTCCGGCGTCCGGCCGGCAACGGCATCATCGATCTTCTGGGCTTCGGAGCGAGCCGCGGCGTCGGCGGCATCTTGCCTGGCCTTCTGGTTGGCCTTGCCCTTGGCGTAGGCAGTCCACAGGCCCGCGAGCGCGGCACCCGTTGCAAGGAGATATGGCCAGACCTGGCCAAGCAGTGCGAGCGTTCCCATCTCATGTCTCCTTGGCCGGCGGCACGATCATGCCGCGCGGACCGTCACGCACCGCGTTGATGATTATCTTGGCAAGGGCGATAGTGCCGCTGATCTGAAGCGCGGCGCGGTCGCTCACCCCGAACATCGTCCAGTCGAAGCCGGCAAGGGCGCCGCCGCAGATGATGGCGATCAGCGTGTTGAGGAGATTGTGTAGGGCGTTGGTGTTGAACCATGTCATCAAAAGAGGCTCCCGAAAAGAATGGTGAGGTGATGCCGGAACGCCGCCAGCGCTGCGGCCACGAGTACGAGAATGCCGGCCGCTGCAGCCGTCTTGCCGCCGGATGGCGGTGCCAGAGGCACGGGCTGGACCGTCTGCGCCTCGGTAGCGATGGCATCGGCTTTGGACGGTTGCGGGACAGACGCCGGCGCGGCCACCGCGGGATGTTGCGCCGACATCAGCAAGGCCTGGACCCGCACCGACCTCACCCGATCGGACCAGCCGCGCCCGAACGTTGCCCATATCGGCAGCCGTTTGAGAAACGCCAGCCGCGCATCGCAGAGCGCATCGATGATGACGCCGGCCGGTTTTGCCTTGACTGCTGCGAGGGTCACCGGTCCGATCCGGCCGTCCTGGGCAACGCCCACCGCCGCCTGCAGGTATTTCGCCGCCCGGCCAGGCCCGCTGTTCACCGCGAAATCTAACACCGCAAAGTCGACGCCATCGGGCAGTTCGGAGCCGAGCACGGCGTCCCAGTAGAAACGGCGGTAGATCGTGGCAACCTGCGCGTCGCCGATGCTGCGGAGGTCCGCCTTCGTCGCGTCGGCCTTCACGTAGCGGCGGAAATTGGCGAGCGTCACCCCCTTCATGGTGGCGCCACCTGGATCGGCTGGATTGTCCGACCAGAGCCCTTCAGATTTCAGAACGAGCGCAAGCGCCCGCGCGAAGTTGCGGTCCATGGTTATGTTTCCTTTCGGATCGGTTTTGCTAGGCTGGGAGGATGGACACGATGGTTCAATCTGCTCGCGACATGTCCCGGCGAGCGATGGGCTGGAGCATCACGGATTTGATTGGCGCAGCCATGCCGGTGGGCAGGGCCATGGTGTTCTTGCTCAGCACAGATCTTGTGGAGAGAGGGCAAGATGACGGACAACGTCGAGGTGCGATCACCGACACCTGCGATCGGCCGAACGCAATCCACTGGGTTCCTGGCTCAGTGCGGCAACAATATCATTCGCGCTTGTTGTTCTCGCGCTACGCGCCTCGGCCACAGCTATCTACTCAAGGCCGACGGACCGGCTTTTCGCAGCCTGGTTCATCGCTTTGGGAACGATTTCTGCCGCCGTTTCGATCGGGCGGGCGGCAGTTTACGCGGTCTCAAATGCGAACTTCGCTGGATGGTTCTTTTGAGTCGGGTTCCTCGTGCTCCCGATTTCGGTGGCACTTTGTGCCTCAACAACGTGGCCGCTCGCTTGGTACTTCTGGTCGGCAATGACGATCCGCACGCATCGAGCACGACAGTTTAGGGGGCTGCCTCTGAGAACGGGCGCAGGTGCCCGCGAGTTGCTATCTACGGTGACGGTTGCTTGAAGATTGAGCGATATTTCCCGGGCGGACAATAAGATTTCACGGTCGAGGGGATGCGATCCAGAAAGCAGCCCACGGCACCTCAGTCGATGCGCAGAATATGAGTTAAGCGCCTAGCCAACGCCTAGTCGAATGATTTTCACTGATATGCCGAAGAACGGCGTGGCGCGGTTATACGAGCATATAGCGTCACGAGCACCACCGGGAGCAAAAGCATCGGCATCATGGCGACTCGGTTGTAATAAGGTAGTCCGCTCGCCAACATGTATATAACCGTCATGAGGACACAATACTTTCCAAGGCGCTCGTCCGACTTCTTTGCCGCCATATTAATCAATAAGATACTGGCGATGCATTGGACCAACGAATAGGAAAAAAACAAGGCCTTGAATCCTATTCCGTAGCTCATAAACATGTCGGAGGAGTACTGAGTGTATAGGCCAGCCTGCGCCAGAATCGGGGTAACTATTATATTAGAAATGATAGTAGTAGAATTTGTAACATAAGCAGCGAAAATCAGGGCGATTGCTGAAAATACAAATTTTCCTGAACGTGGAACAATGTCCGCCAAGACATAGATCGCAACGAATAGAGCAGCGCTATAGTGGCTACCGATCGCCAAAGCGGCAAAGAGGATGGCTCGGTATTTCTTCCCGTCGTTAATCGCGAGAAAGAACGCGAGAATGAAGATAAGCGAAAATCCTTGACGCAACGTGTTTTGACCCAATTGCTCAAACCATGGCAGCATGATCAGCCCGACAGCCGATATCGCTCCAAGGATTACGCTATCGCTTTGTCTGACCGAGTAGAGATAGTAGACTGAGACCATAACCATGCTGTTGGCTAGCATGCTGTCAGAGATCGAAAACCCCAGGTTGGCGTAAAGCCAATGCATGGCGATGAACACAGGCTCATGCGCCACTGCCGTCATATAAACCAGGAATGTTGCCCTGGTCGCATAGGCGAAATCTCTTGAGTAGGCGACGATATCACCTTCCAAGGCATACGAGGCATAATTCGCATAGTCGGTTCGAGAAACTGCGAAGAAGAGTACCGGGGCTAGAAAGAGCAACTTTGGGAGCCCGAAGTGGCGAAGGGGTCGCATTCGAATGCCTTTTTGATTCTTGGCGACACGTGCAATAAACACCTTCATTATTGTCAAGTGAAACGCAAGATGCTTACGCCATCCAAATAACGCTGCCGGCTAGCGCTACGTGAGCTTGCCAGACATTGTCCTAGGGGGTGATCGCGAATCACACCGCCCGCTGATCAACGTTAAAGCACACCTTCAGTCGTTCCCGACCGCAGGCTTCAAAACTCGATGAACTCAACCGTTACGCCAAGCCCTATCAGAGCCCTGCCTGCGCCGACTGAATTTGAGTTGACGAATATGACATCGCCCGGCTCCAGGTCAGCCCCGGCTGAGTTGGCAGCAACAACGCCGTCGCGCATGACGAGCGCCGTCAACCCTATTGCGCTGGTATCAATGGTCGACACGTTTGCCGAAGCACCTGCCCGAAGGCGTCGCAAGATCAGATTCCGGTAATTGGCCGCATCGGCCATGGCATCGGCAGTCGCTTGGTAGCTGGCCCGAACAATCCGGCCACGGCGACGCGCTACGAACACGCTCTTGTTTATCAACCCCGTTGCAGCATAGTCACCGAATTGAGCGGCGATGCTTTCGCCGAATATGTACCTCTGCACGTCACCTTGGAGGGTGACCATCCCCTTGACGTGATTGTTTTTCCCCCACGTAAGAGAATACGGAAAAAGCAGATATTCCCACGTCACCGCGCCACCAAATGGCCGCCAAACTACAGTACCATCGGCGATCCGATGATCCGTCCCAGCCGGACCACCTGCAACAGCCGAAATGCCTGCCGTCACACAGATGAAATACGCGCCACCGTTCGATCGTACTGAATCCGCACTGTAAACGGTCGACGGCGCCCACATCGCAATCGATGCCGAGCCGTCATCTGTGACAGAAAGTGCCGTTCCGGTTGGCCCGCCATTGCTGGCCGATTTCCCCTCGGCTGTTGCGCGATAGAAATTCCCGCCGTTGGTCACAATAGCGTTGCGCTTGTAGATCGTGTCACCAGTCCAAGCCGCTATGGCGGTGCTGTCGCCGTTCAACACAACATTGCCGCCGATATCGCACTCGTCGACGGAAGCGCGTCCGGCACGAGTGGCAAGCCCCGTGATTGTTAGATCCGTAAATGCACCACCAAGCGTGTTGTTTCCCCGCGTGATCAGTCGCCTAACTTTTGCCTGTGAAGGTGTCGAAATATTCAGGCCGCCTTTATCAGATGCCTCGATGCGCAGTCCGTCGATATCCACGTCGAGATCAGACCATGCGATCTGATCGGCATTCGACGCGGCTGAAATGCAGTTCACGGCATGGTTGAAGCCACACTGTGCCCGGCGGGAGGTGATGTCCTTGAGCTTCAGGTTGACCGCCTCGCGAATGTCGAAGTAGCCGTGATCGTCGAGCATAATGTTTTGCAGGGTAATGTCCTGCACCGGGGCCGCACCGGCGTGATTTCCTGCCGACCAATCCCAACCGATGTAAAAAGCCGGAGTGGCCGCTGAGCCGACTGCGGAACCCGAGATGTTTGACAGAAGGATGCGCTTTCCGACCTGGAAATTCCTGACAATCGTGCCTGCGACATATTCCGCAAACGTATCGGGCGTCGTCGTCTTATAGTTTATTGTGACGATATTTCCGGTGTTGTTGACTGAAAAATCACCGATCGAAGCGTCGAGTTGGTCGTTGACGTCGATACACTGGTTCACGCGCGCGGTCGACTTGAACGCTCCATTGCGGATGACAACACGTTGGCTGGCGCCGTCGAGATCGATCGCTTCCGAGAAGTCTTCGAAAAGGAAATTCGTCATCACGAAGCCATCGACATAGCGAACATTGAAGCCGCCCGTAATCTTCTGGTGACGATGTCCGTCAACCTGCACATTCTTGCTGTTCTGGATATGGGCGTAGTAGCCACGCCGGTTGCCGCTGGAACTGCCCTTAGTATCCAGAAACCTCAGTCCGTCGACGCCGACCGCATATACAAAGCGTTGGTTGCTGTTCGTTGGATCAGAATTATTTTCAGGGTCGAAGGTAATACTGTCAAACGTGATGTTCTTCCGGGTGCCGACAATCATGTTCTTGTCGGTCGAGAAGACCGGCTGGACATCCGCCGCGATAGCGCTGGCTCGGCTCACACCGTGCAATACCGCCTCATGGCCATTGAAGGTGACATTGTCCGCAGTTAGAGCGACCGCACGATAGACGTTCACGGTGGAGAAATTGCCGAAGGTGAAAGGCGAGACTGAACTTGGCACCATCTTGTAGGAACCGGCTGGCAATCTGACCCCGCCCAGCGCCAGGTCGTGTGACGCTTGCACCGACGGCGCATCGTCATTGGAGTTATTCTTGCGAGCGCCTTTCTGTGATGCAATCGGCGTGTCTGCCAGCCCATACCCCGCCTTCGTCACGCCGTCGCTCAAGGTGATCACCAGATCCCCTGCCGAGGTCCCGTTCTTGCGGTAGACGGCGCCGCTGCCCGCCACTTGGTGGCTGTCGTAGAACGCAGTGCGGATGTAGGTCGGGGCGATCGGCGGGGAAAACGCCTGGGCGGCGGCGAGCGTGGCGAATTGGGGATCAATTACCGTGGTCATCGCTTCGGCCGCGAGATTGGCCGCTGCTTGGGCCTGGTCGATGATGTCTTGCGCGGCTTCCCGAATATCCCCGACCGTGTCGTCGGACTGGTAGAACGACAGGACAATGTCGTCGGTACCGATCACGGGGTTCAGCGTCTGGAAGGCAAAGCTGCACTCACCCGTCAACGGAATTCTGAGAAAAAATTCCTATTTCGGTCGAAGCCGCTGCCCCGACCGGCGCCAGGAGTTCCCGTTTTCACCGGCCGGCTGGCCATGAGCCGGCGGGTGTGGGATCATTAGACGAAGCTCATGGAATGATTCCCGTCGCACGGCCTAATGGGAGAGGACGATGGACAGACCAGCCATGGCATCCGTGTTCAGGATGCGGCATGCACCGGCCACGGTTTCCGGCGTGCGCAGCACTGGCCAGGGCCAGGCCGATCCGATCATCCGCGTGCGTTCGCTTGGCGAGGCGATCCGCTTCGTCGCCCACGCCTATCCCCAATACGACATCAGCGCCGTCGCCATCAGCTGC
Source organism: Mesorhizobium sp. M0051 (assembly GCF_040323235.1). Lineage (NCBI taxonomy): Bacteria > Pseudomonadati > Pseudomonadota > Alphaproteobacteria > Hyphomicrobiales > Phyllobacteriaceae > Mesorhizobium > Mesorhizobium sp. M0051. The sequence goes on along the minus strand of NZ_JAMYUT010000008.1, from coordinate 155,923 downwards.
GGCGATCCTTCCATCGCGCGCCTCGGCGACCTGGAGGTGAAGGCGCTGTGGCGCGAATATGGCGAGCGCCTGACGCAGGAATAGGCCGTTTGGCTCCGGCTTGCTGGTCATTCCAGCCGGCAATCCGCCGCCTCGGAGCGAAAACGGCGCTCGCGCGTTTCGATCGTAGTCACGGGAGCAATCACCATGAATGTCGCCAATCTGCAACTTGAGGGCCTGCTGATGGCCGTCGCATCGATCAACCGACTCCTGGTTCAAAAGGGGGTGCTGACGGCAGAGGAAATAGACCTCGCCTTGCGCAAGACCGAGGCCTGCGAAACCAGCCAGGAGCGATCCGAAGCCATGTCCGCGTCCAGCCGCGACGCCATCAACTTTCCACTCCGGCTGCTGGAACTGGCCAATCAGTGCCAGCCGGAGGTCGACATGCCCTCCTTTTCGAAGCTGGCCCGCATGGTCGGCAAGATAAAGGAACCCTACAACGACCAGCTGTGATCCTTCGCCTCAAGCCCTACCCGGCCATCCCAGATTGAGCGAAAGCACCTTGCCCGGCCCATGCACGGCGGCAAACAGCAGTCCGGCCAGGAAGGAAAAATGGTCGACGAAGAAGCCGAACTCGGCCTGGTTTCCGGCCCAGTGGCTGGGTCCGTGGAAGGCAAGGCCGAGGAACAGCACATAGGCGGCAGCGATCAGGGCCGCCTGCGAGAAGAAGGCACCGGTCAGGAAACACAGCACCAGGGCGACTTCCAGGATCGCCGCGCACCAGGCCAGGAACAGTGGAAACGGAAAGCCGGCCGCAGCGATGTAGCCGGCGGTCGCCGCCATGCCCATGAACTTGAAGCTTACGGCCATCAGGAAGACGCCGGCGAAGATCAGGCGGGCGATGAGAAGCGCCGTGGTCTGCCACGGCGACTGTGTGATTTGCGACTGTGTGATTTGCGACGGCATGGTCGTTCTCCAGGTTTGCAATGGGTTCCGACCCAAGGACGCGCGACCGACGCCCGGTCCGACACCCCCGGAGCAGATTTTTGTCTGGAAACCCGCTTTATCCGGAGTGCCCCTTGAATCCATGACCGTGCCGGAACCACCCAGGCTTATTGTCGTGGTTGCGGAACCCGCGGCGCCGATCTGTGTTATGTCCTGTTAATCGCGGGATCGTGCGCCGACGGCTGCATGTTCCCGACAACAGAAAGCGAGACCGACATGGCTGACGACAAGTCGAAGACCAAACAGGACCGCAAGCTGGTCTCGAGCGACGAGACCTACGAGGTCGCTGCCTTTGCCCGCAAATACGGCATTCCGCCAAGCGAGGCGCAGACCATCATCAAGCGCTACGGGCCATCGCGCAAGAAGCTCGACGCCCATATGGCGGCACGCGGCTAGAGCCTGGCGCGACGATCGGGTGGGGATCGTCTCTGATGGATGAGCCCATCCCGCCCGGCCCGGCAGCTCGCAGGCTGACAAGGATGGAGGCCACGACCATGTCCGACAGCATACGCAGGACCGGCAGTTGCCTGTGCGGTGGCGTGCAGTTCTCGGTCAGCGGACCGCCGCTGCGCGTTGGCCTTTGCCATTGCAAGGATTGCCGCAAGGCCGGCGGCTCGGCCTATTCCGCCTTTGCCGTCTGGCCGCGCGAAGCCTTCGAGACCACCGGCCTCATCAACTCCTACGGCACGCGCAGCTTTTGCCCGACCTGCGGCGGCCGCGTTGCCTGGGTCGACGACACCGAGGCCGAGGTGGCGCTCGGCAGCCTCGACGTCGCGCCGACCGATCTCGCGCCCGAATATGAATTGTGGACCTCGAGGCGCGAAGCCTGGCTGCATGCCTTGCCCGGCACCGAACAGTTCGAGCATGACCGGCCGACGGCGCACGCCACCGAGGTGCCGGCGCCAAGATCGCTGTCGGATATCGATGCGGGCGAGTGAAATTTGATCCTTCGTGAAGGGAACCCTGCCCTGTCGCCGACGTTATCCGGCGCCTCGTTTTTTGTGCATGTCGTTGTCCCAAACCGCTGCGCAGCCTCGGGTCAAGCCCGCGGACATGCGTTTGGCATCAGTCATGGAGACGACCCGTTGAACGACAAGATGTTTCCCCGACCCATCCGGCTGAAATTCGCCCCCGAGGATGAGCGCATCGTCCGCAGCGCCTGGGAAGGCCTGGAATGTCTCGGCGACTGGCCGGCTGGCCAGGGCCAGCGCTACAGGGCGGCCCTGCGCAGCTGTCGCGACGCGCTGGACGGCTGGACGCCGCCGGAAAAGGCGATGCGGGCGATGATCGACGCCGCGCGCGAAGCAAAACTCCTCCAGTGACGGGAACAAGACATGGCCGACTTGATGCTGCCCACGCCGATGCGGATCAAGGCACATGGCTCGGACACTATCCGCGACGTCACGACGGTCAAGGATGCCAGCGAAATCCTGATCGACTGGCCGCAGGCCAAGCGTGGTCCGTTTTATCAGGCGGCGCGCGAACAGGTCGAGGCAGCGATGGAAGACAAGGCAAGTGCTGCCCAGGCGCAGGAAGCGTTCGCTGCGCTCTGCAGCCACGCCGGCGTGATTGTGCGGTAAGAATGTGTTGGCGCCGATGGACCCACGGAAAGGGTCGCCTTGTACGACTGGGCGAGAGGTCTCGAACCCCAGACGAGGTTGCGCCGCCCGACGATAACAGGCCCTGCCTCTATTGCTTCGGCGGCTGGGGCGGCACTTCGCCAGGCTTGATCACCGGCGTCTTGCCTTCGTCGGGCGCCGGCGCGGCCATTCCTTGATCACCCGTGGGGGGCGGTTTCAGCACACCGCCGCAATCGCTGAGCTTCTCCGTCAGATTGCCGCTGTCGGGCTGCTGTTTTGCACCTTGCTCCGGCTGCGCACGGCATTTGTCGGCCTGCGGCGCCGTGCTGTCGTTCTGCTGGTCGGTCTGGGCAGCCGCCGGCGCCGCCAGCGCCAGCATCAGACCGCATGGTATGATGGCGAGAATTCTCATCCCGGGCCTCCTTTCCTGTGACGGCCGCCCGCGGCGGCCTTCCCTTCACAGGGACAACGCCTGTCGAGGAAAAAGGTTGGCCGCTTCCGCCCGGACCGTGTTGCAACCAAACCCGTTCGCCGGCCGTTGGCGTGTGCCGGAGGCGACCATGTTCGATGACTTTCAAAGTACGGAAATCGACACCGGCGACGCCGTCATCTTCTCGCTGCGTGCCGGCAGCGGGCCGCCGCTGCTGTTGCTGCACGGCTTTCCGCAAACGCATCTGATGTGGCGCGACATTGCGCCCACGCTGGCCAGCCGGTTCAGCGTCGTCTGCGCCGATCTGCGCGGCTATGGGGGCAGTTCCTGTCCGGCGTCGGCTGCGGATCACGCGCCCTATGCCAAGCGCGCCATGGCCGCCGACATGGTGGCGCTGATGGCAAGGTTCGGTTTCTCAAGCTTCATGGTCGCCGGCCATGACCGCGGCGGCCGTGTCGCCTACCGGATGGCGCTCGATCATCCGGACCGCATCGACCGGCTTGCCGTGCTCGACATCGTGGCCACGGCCGATGCCTGGGATCGGACCGACGACAGGCTGGCGCTGGGCTACTGGCCATGGTCGTTGCTGGCACAGCCCGAGCCGCTGCCGGAAAAGATCCTGGCAGGTGCCGCCGAGGCGATCGTCGACAATGCACTCAGCGGCTGGGGCTCGTCGCCTTCGGTGTTTCCACCCGAGGTACGGCGGGCCTATATCGATGCCTTGCGCGTGCCTTCCCACATCCATGCCATCTGCGAGGAATATCGGGCAGCGGCCACGCTCGACCGCGAGCATGACCGGTCGGACAGGGCCACCGGCCGGCGCATCCGCTGCCCGCTGCTGGCGCTGTGGAGCGGCCAGGGCGCACTCGCGGAGTGGTACGCCGGTGAAGGCGGGCCGCTGGCGCTGTGGCGCGGCTGGGCCGATGACGTGCGCGGCCAGGCGATGCCGGGTGGACATTTCTTTCCCGAGGCGAACCCGGCACAGACCGCCGAGGCGCTGGCCGGCTTCTTCGGTGAAGCCCATCCGGACAGATCGTAGCGGGTGAAATGGCTGAATAGACCTCAAAGGCGAAAAGACGTCTCGCTGTCGGCAGCAGCGATTTCGGCGCCGAGCGGCGGAACGATGATCGATTCCAGCGGCGCCGTCAGCGACCAGCTGAGATGGCTCGGGCTCCGCTTCAGGACCGCCGAGCCGTTCAGCGACTGCGGAGCGACCCGTTGCAGCACGACGGTGCCGAAGCCCTTGCGCGTGCTTTCGTCCCGCCGCTCCCCTTGCTCCGGCATCGTCTCGTCCCAGGCGAGATGGATTTCCCGGTTTCCCGAAACGCCATTGGCGATCTGCCAGGAGATCTCCAGCCGCCCGGCATCGCACGCCAGCGCGCCATATTTGAAAGAGTTGGTACCGAGCTCATGAAATGCCATGCCGAGGTTTTGCACGGCGTTCGGCTGCAGGGTCAAAACTGGTCCGGAGAGCGATACCTGTTCCTCGCGGCCGAATGGCTTGAGCTGCTCCTGGACGAGGTCGAAGAGGCTGGCACCCGCCCAATCCGAGTTCACCAGCAGATCGTGCGACCTCGACAGCGCCATGATGCGGGAGCGGATCAGCTCTTCGAACTCGCGAGGATCGGTCGAGCGTTTGCTCGTCTCCCTGATCATCGAGAGGATCACCGCGAACTGGTTCTTGACGCGATGGTTCACCTCTCGCAGCAAATGCCGGATTCTGCGCTCGCTCTCCCTGGTCGCGGTGATGTCGCGGGCGATCTTCGAAGCACCGATGATCTCGCCTGTAATATTCCTGATTGGCGAGATGGTGAGCGACACGGCAATGAAGCTACCGTCCTTGCGTTGCCGGATCGTCTCATAGCTGGCCACCCGTTCGCCGTTGCCAACCCGGCCGATGATGTCGGCCTCCTCATCCCTGAGATGATCGGGAACGAGCATCAGCATCGACCGGCCGACAGCCTCCTCGGCAGCGTAGCCGAACATGCGCTGCGCCGCCCCGTTCCAACTGGTGATGATACTGTTCAGATCCTTGCTGATGATGGCATCGAAGGACGAATCGACGATGGCCGCCAGCCGTGCGTCGGCGCTGACGTTGGTCGACGCCTCAAGGTTCGCCAATTCCATCAATGTCCCATCCCCTCCTTGCGCAGCTTTCTCGCCCATTGGACAGGTTCCACCAGCGCCAGCAATGCACGGCGGTCCGATTTGGTTGCAATCGCCGCGCAAGATTCTGTTTCCGTCAGCGGATTGGCGGCGGTCTCCAACGACCGCGCCAAGACGAAGGAGCTGTGCTCGACGCCGGCCGCGGCCGCCCATCCGCGTGCGCGACGCCCCGTTTGGTTGCGCCGCAAGGAAGCGGCCAGTTGGCTGTTGCGGAACTTCGGGCCGAAATGCGAGTTTCGCCTGACACTTCAGTTCACGTGACACGTCATCTCGAGGGAACCGCCATGCCGATGCGCCAAATTGCCTTGATGACGGCAGCGATCCTGCTCGCCGCGACCGGCCTCGCCGAGGCCCGGCCGGATACCCGCACGATGAGTTGCGATCAGCTCCAGCAACTGATCCAGACCCATCGAGCCGTGGTGCTGACCACCGGCCCCGACACCTATGACCGCTATGTCAGGCAGTTCGGCAACGAATGCGACTGGCCCGAGGTGCCGATGTCGGCCTATGTCCCGACCCGTGACGGCGGCTGCCCGGTCTACCGCTGTGAGGAGCCTGTCAACAACTTCCCGAACTGATGCCAGCCACGCGCCTTTGCCGCAGCACTGCGTTGATCCCGGCGCGCGAACCGGCTACGGGTGTTAGCGTAATTGCATCTTCCCGCTTCGTCTAATGGTAGGACAGCGCCCTTTGAAGGCGTGAATCGTGGTTCGAGCCCATGAGCGGGAACCAGCAATTGATTTCAACAGATGCCTAGCCGGCAAGCCGCGCCTCGGTCTCCTCGGCGCCAAGTGCCTGCTCCACGGCCTCGGGGTTCTTCTTGATCACGGTGAGATAGGCGCGCACCGCGCTGTCGGGCGCTGACCTGCCCTGCTCCCAATCGCGCAAACGAGCAAGGCCGAAGCCGAACCGGGCTGCGAAGGCCTCTTGATTGAGGTGGAGGACTTTGCGAATTGCGCGGACATCGACCCGCTCCGGCACATGGATCACGGCCCCGTCGGTATCACCCTCAGCGAACGCGATGGCGTCGTCGAGACCGGCCCTGATCTTGTTGAACGCACTCTTGCTCATTTCGCTTTTCCCTTCTTTCCGTAGGTGTCGATCAAGATCTTCGTCAGCTTTGCGAGGTCATTGCACTCGGCCTTCGACAAATTGTCCTTCTCGCCCTTGCCGAACACGGTCAGGAGGAACACTGGAATATCCTCACCGCCGAACACGGTCACGATTCGATAGCCGCCGCTCTTGCCATGCCCGCGACCGGCAACACGGAATTTCCGACAGCCGCCTGTGCCCTTCATCACCTTGCCGTACCGAGGCTCGTCTCCGAGAAGTTCGACAACCTCTGTCCGCTCCTCCTCGGACATGCCGGCGGCGTGGCCGGCGGAAAGGTATGCTGGCGTTTCGACGACTGTGTGCATGGCCAATACTACGGAATTTCCGTAAAAGGGCAAGTCAAACTACGGACGTCCCGTAGTTTTCCCTTCGGATTTCGGGCTTGCGCGCGAGAGGCACAGTGGTCAATGTGCTCATTGCCAACATGCCGTCGCGGCAGGTACCGCCAAGAAAGCTCTCCCTGAAACCATTTCGCAGACCCTGCGTTGACGACCGCACCCGTCAGACACAGGAGATATCCCATGACCGTCAGTTGCCGCATATCGATCGACAACCGACCTGAGGCCACCGATGCAATTTTCCAGGCGGTTCCACGGATCGGGGAAAGCGTTTCGCTGTCGATCGATGGAAATACACAGTATCTGCGGGTGTCCCGCGTCGTGCATGTGACCAACGGTTCGCTGGAAGGTGCAACGATCGTCGTCGAAGTGACGACCAACATTCTATAGAGGCAACAGCAAGCCGCGTGCCGGCAATATCAGCCAGCACGTTGCTGGTCGCGATCAGCGCGGCGGCAGTTAATCCTTGCCGCCTTCGGCAATCCCGTCGCCGGCGGTGGGCAGGATTCCAAAATCCCGCGACTTCAACCCGTGCTCCGCGGTCAGGAATCCATCCGAAGTCAAGCCGCGCCGCAGCAATTCCCTAACCGCGGCCGAGCGGCTCGGCATACGCTTGTCGTAGCGCCAATTCTCCAGCGCCGCCAACTCATCGGACGTAAGCATGATTTGCAACCGTTCGGGGCGTTCCAGTTCAGCCATGGCGTTTCCTCGCTCAGGACCTAGAATGTGTCGAATTAGTATTTACCTCACTCGACTGATAATTAGGATAGCACTCATAGTGCGTCAAGAGCCGGTGGTGGGTGAACGGCGCATTGCGCACATAATGAGGTATAGACGCCGACTGGGCATTCGTGTAATTATTCTAACTGATTGATTTTCAACGTAATTTCGTAGATTTTCCTTGCCGCGAGTCGACGCTCGGCGCATACTCCCAGCAACAGAAAACCGATCCCCTTCGGGAGGTTTCGAATGCGGTATGATTATTCGACGCGCCTGCGCGATGACGTTACGTCAGCGGTTCTGGTGGCGTTTGAGAAGAACGGCATCATCAACATCACGGCGGTGGCGGAACGGGTGAGGGTCCGGAATCTGGCCGAGAACGTCGCCCTTGAGGACATTGAGCATCTGGTCCTGCAGGCGGCGCAACTCGTTGGCGTGGCAATCGAATTCGACTGCGTGGCCGGCCTGTTCGCGGACGGCGTCGCTGACGAGGATGGCGAGCGCGCGAGCTCTCCACTCGATCTGCCCCGCCCAACTTCGATCCAATAGGGCAATTTCCGGAACGGTCTTCCACCCGAAGACCGCATGTTTCGGAAAACTCACGCCAGAGTGATTGGCACCGACGAAACCTTGGGCTGCCCAATGCGTTTATGGCTTCAGCCCAGTCGAGGTTTCCAATGCAAACTGCATGGTTTTCCAAACCGGTGGCGGTGTCGGTCGGAGTCGCCGGTTCCATCTACTATCTGTCCAATACGCAGCAAGCCATTGAATTGCTCACGACACATTGGCGCGACCCCGGCAGCCCAAAACATCAAACGGCTTTGCGCGCCTGCCGCCGGGCGACGAGCGGCGATGTTGCCCCCGATATCGCCAGGTCGGCGCTTGTCGAGGCCGCACGTGAAGCCCACATCCTTGTCGAGTAGGCCGCGTCGATTAGATCGGCCAAAGTCGGTGCGGCTGCTATAGTCGCGGCATCCCCCTCCTGGAGACCCCATCATGACCCTGAAGACACGCAAGCTCGGCAGCCAGGGGCTGCAAGTCTCGGCCATCGGCCTCGGCTGCATGGGCATGAGCCAGTCCTACGGTCCGGCCGATGAGTCCGAATCCATCGCCACGCTGCACCGCGCCATCGAACTCGGCTGCACTTTCCTCGACACCGCCGAGGTCTATGGTCCTTTCACCAACGAGGCACTGCTCGGCCGGGCTTTGAAGGGAAAGCGCGACCAGGTGACGATCGCCACCAAATTCGGCTTCCGCATCGAAAACGGCAAGCAGGTCGGAACCGATAGCCGGCCCGAGCACATCCGCGAGGCCGTGGAAGCCTCGCTCGGCCGGCTCGCCACTGACCATATCGACCTCATCTACCAGCACCGCGTCGACCCGGCGGTACCGATGGAGGATGTCGCGGGCGCCGTCCGCGAACTTGTCGCCGAGGGAAAGGTGCGCTTCTTCGGCCTGTCGGAGGCGGGTGCGGCCAACATCCGCCGGGCGCATGCCGTGCATCCGGTGTCGGCGGTGCAGAGCGAATACTCGCTATGGGAGCGCAATCTCGAGCCGGAGATCATCCCGCTGCTCAGGCAACTCGGCATCGGCCTTGTGCCGTTTTCGCCGCTCGGCCGCGGTTTTCTTACCGGCGAGGTCAAGCGCGCGGAGGACTATGCCGAAGGCGACTACCGCCGCAACGACCCGCGCTATCAGGGGCAAAACTACGACGCCAATGTCGAGGCGGCGGCCAAGGTGCGCGACGTCGCGACTGCCCGGGGCGTCAAGCCCGGCCAGATCGCGTTGGCCTGGCTGCTGCAGAAGGGCGGCGGCTTCGGCATCGACATCGTGCCGATCCCCGGCACCAAGCGGATCAGATATCTGGAGGAGAACGTCGCCGCCGCATCGCTGAAACTCGACGCCTCCGAAATGGCCGCGCTCGACGACGCCCTGGCGCCCGGAAAAATCGCTGGCCCACGCTACACCGAGCGCGGCATGGCGATGGTCGATCGGTAGAGCGGCGGCGCCGTAGCCTTCCGATATTCGACGCAAAGCATTGGCCGGCATCATGTTCGGCGGGCGACTGCGTCAAGCGGCGCCATCCAGCACAATCGACAGGAGGCGGAGAGGCCCGCTTCCGCCTCATTGTTCTTCAAGTCGTTCAGCCCAGCTCGATACCGCGCGCGATTTTCTGCCAGCCGGGCATCGGCCTTTAGTGCATAAACGCTCCTCGCAGCCAGGCGAAGAAACCGGATCTTCCAGACATTGCCGCGCGGACACGGGATGCGGCCCATCGTGCCGTCATCGTGGCGCCTACATGGCAGTGGCAGACGATCCCGTGGAGCTGCCAATCGGTCAGTTCGAAGAAGCGCTTGGCTTCACCGTAGGTATCTTCCTTCAAGCCGAGCGCGCGAAACACCGGATCTTCGAAAGCAATCGTGATCGGTGATCCCGCGGAACGCATTCTTTCGCGCGTCTCCACAGATTGGTGCTCGGTCCCCGTCAGCGCCCCTAGGACCCTGTTGGGATTTTGCTCCAGAAGCTGCGCCCAGCGTTCGAGGCGTTCGCCTCGGGTCGCGAGAAGATGGGTTGCCTCGGCGTGGACGTCGGCAACGGCATTCAGTTGGTCAACGGTTTGATGCTTCACGGACGCCTCCTATTCAGCGGCTGAATTCGGTTCAGCCTTGAATGGAATTATGGCGCCCGGTGAGGTCGGCAAGACCCGGAGGTGCGCGCTACGGCGATTCATTTGGGCGGCGTGGCTCCTTTCCGCTAAGCTGCTCGCGATCCCGCGTCCCGGTCGCAATCGAAACCGCGGCGGAACCAATCCGCAAGCCCGACCGTTCTGCCCGCATCAGCCCTGGTCGAGACGCTGTCAAGGACGCGCGAGACTAAGATCGCTCGATGACTTTCTGACTGAGGACACCTGGATGTCGGTTGGTCCCGCCGGATGTCGACCAACCACCAAGCGCCCACGCAGGAGTTGTTATGGCCATTCTGCCTAACCCCGACCCAACGCCTATTCCAACACCCACGCCGCCGCCGGTTCCCCAACCGAAGCCCATGCGCGAGCCGGATCCGGACGGTCTTCCGGATGAAGAGCCGGTCCCCAATCCGGATGAAAACGACCGGCCGCCCAAGCACACGGGTCCCGGTCCGGACCGCCGGCAATGGTCATGATCATCATGCGGGAGACCGGCATCTTGCTGCACGCGGTTCACCATCCGGCGGCAGTGCGCCGTCGGGAACGAGGCCGGTTCACTTGGCGCTGTCCGACTTTTTGTTGAAGATCGTGAGCAGGTCCACCGGCAGCGGGAACACCACCGTCGACGAGCGCTCGCCGGCGATGTCGTGCAACGCCTCGAAATAGCGCAACTGCATTGCCTGCGGCTCGGCCGCCAGCATCTTGCCGGCCTCGACCAGCTTTGCCGCCGCCTGCTGCTCGCCATCGGCATTGATCACCTTGGCGCGCCGCAGCCTTTCGGCCTCGGCCTGCTTGGCGATGGCGCGGATCATGCTCTCGTTGAGATCGACATGCTTGATCTCGACATTGGAGACCTTGATGCCCCAGGCGTCGGTCCGCTGGTCCAGTATCTCCTGGATGTCGCTGTTCAGCTTGTCGCGCTCGGCCAGCATCTCATCGAGTTCGTGCTTGCCGAGCACCGAGCGCAATGTGGTTTGCGCCAGCTGGTTGGTAGCGGTCATGAAGTCCTCGACCTGGATGATTGCCCGCTCGGCGTCGACGATGCGGAAATAGAGCACGGCGTTGACCTTCACCGAGACGTTGTCGCGCGAGATCACGTCCTGCGGCGGCACGTCCTGCACCACCACGCGCAGGTCGACCCGCACCATCTGCTGAACGAAGGGAACGAGGAGGATCAGGCCGGGGCCCTTCACCCCGGTGAAGCGGCCGAGCGTGAAGACCACGCCGCGCTCATATTCCCGCAGGATGCGAATGGCCGCGGAGAGGAACATCAGCACGAGAAGGGCGAGTATCAGATAGGCCACGTAACCGATGATCATTGCCTTGCTCCATTGTTCCTGCGCCGGACCGTCAGCATGAGACCGCTGACATCGGCCACCTCGACGCTGTCGCCAGGGGCGAGCGGTTCGTCGCCTTTGGCCCGCCAGCGCTCGCCTTGGGCCAGCACATGGCCCTCGTTTCCCGACCAGTCGAGGATCTTGGCCGGCAGTCCGTGCATGGCCTGCGCGCCGACACGCGGCAGGCGCTTGCGTGCCGCCCACAGATAGCTGCCGGCCAGCAGCGCCAGGCCAAGCGTCAGCGCGGCTGCGGTGCCGATGACCGCCCATGACATCTCGAAGCCGGGACCCTCGACCTTGAGCAGCATGGCGGCGCCGAGCAGGAAGGCGGCCACGCCGCCAAGCCCAAGCACCACCGTCGGATTGAAGGCCTCGATGACGAGGAAGGCGATGCCAAGCAGCATCAGGGCAAGGCCGGCATAGCTGATCGGCAACAGGTTGAGCGCATAAAGCCCGAGCAGAAGACAGATGGTGCCGATCACGCCGGGTGCCACCGCGCCGGGGCTGGTGAACTCGAAGACGAGGCCGTAGAAGCCGGCCAGCATCAGGATGACGGCGATGTTGGGATCGGTGATGACGGCGAGAAGCCGGATCAGCCAGCCGGGCTCCAGCGTCTCGACCGGGAGGTCCTTGGTCGCCAACACCCGTTTCTTGCCGGCTGCCTCGACCATGCGGCCGTCGGCAAGCTGCAGCAGTTCGGCCGTGTCGTGGGCGACGAGGTCGACGACATGTGCCTGAAGTGCCGCGTCGGCGGAGAGGCTGGCCGCCTCGCGCACGGCCTTTTCCCCCCAGTCGGCATTACGCCCGCGCAGTTCGGCCAGCGAACGGATCAAGGCGACCGCGTCGTTCGTCACCTTGCTCATCATCGCGTCGCCCGCCGGCGCCCCGGTGGCGTTCTTCTGGTCGCCCTTATCCTGGTCGCCGCCACCGGGCAGAGACGGCAGCCCGCCAAGTTCGACCGGTGTGGCGGCGCCCAGGTTAGTGCCGGGCGCCATCGCCGCGACATGGGTCGCATAAAGAATATAGGTTCCGGCACTTGCCGCATGCGCGCCGGCCGGGGCGACATAGCCGATGACGGGAACGGGCGAGGCAAGGATATCGGCAATCATCTCGCGCATCGAGGTGACCAGCCCGCCTGGTGTGTCGATCTCGAGGATGAGAACCTCGGCGTGCCGCTCGGCGGCCTCGGCCAATGCCTCCTTGAGCTGCCTCGCGCTCGCCGGACCGATGGCGCCGTCCATCTCGACGCGCAACGCCAGCTTCTGCGTCGCCTCTCCGGTTGCGGAAGAGGGACTGGCGACCGCGGCGGCCATGAGGGCCGCGGCAAGAACCGCCATCCGCGCGAGGTTCACGCTCTAAACTCCCTGGGCAGGATACCGGACCCGATCCCACCGAACTCCCTGGCGCGGTCGCAGGATTGCAAGCCGACAACCCGGCTCCGCGGGCCGGACGGCAAAAGCATGGGGCGCATTTTCAAATCCGGAGGAGCCCGCCGCTCGCGCGCCGGACCCCCACCCTTTACCGGTCACGCATGCGCGTGCGGATGACGGAAGTCCCAGACGGCCCAACCTGATACGGCAACCACCAGCACGCCGAGAACGACGTGGGTGGCCATCGCGTGGCTGTTCGCCATGAAGCCGAGCAGCCAGGGCGAAACGATCAGCCAGACCCCGAGAACGACACTAACCCATTCCTCCCACTCGGCGAACGCGGCAAGCGCCGCCAACGCCATGACGCCCAGCACGACGCCAACAATCCAGGCGTTCCATGCGGGAGCGGTCGCAGCAGCGAAGCCGATTATCCAAGGTGAGATGAACAGGCAGATGGCAAGGACCAGATTGAGCCAGTCCTGGCCCTTCTTTCCTTCCATGAGCGTAATAGCCATGACAACCTCCACAGATGAAGCTTGACCAAAGCGTAAAATTCGCGTGCAAATGCACGCTTAGTTATTGATGTAACTACGCTTCACACGGCCTTCAAGGCCCGGCGCCAATCCACTCCCGAACGGATCATCGCGCCGCATGCCTTGCCAGTGCGTGCTCGATCAGCACGTCGATGGTCTGGCTGTAGCCGATGCCTGATGCCGCCAGCGCCTTGGCATACATGGAGATGTCGGTGAAGCCTGGAATGGTGTTGACCTCGTTGACCAGCAGGCTGCCGTCCGCGCGCAGGAAGAAGTCGACGCGCGCCATCGCCTCGCAGCCGAGCGCCTGAAAGGCCTGTCGCGCCATCTCCCTCGCTCTTTCGGCGACCGCGGCCGGGACATCGGTGGGCACCTTGACCACCGCGCCGTCGGCATCGAGATATTTGGCTTCATAGGTGTAGAAGCCATGCTTGCCGGCAGGAATGATCTCGCCGGGCAGCGACACCGTCAGCGTGCCGTCGGCCCGCTCCAGCACCGAGAACTCGATCTCGCGGCCTTCGACGAACTCCTCCACCAAAACCTTGCTGTCATGCCGGAAAGCCGCCTCGACGGCCGTGGTGAAGCCGGAGCTGTCGATCGCTTTGCTGACCCCGAAGGACGAGCCCTGGCGCGCCGGCTTGACGAACACCGGCAGGCCGAGCTTCGCCGAGACATCCTCGAAGGTCACGTGCTCACCCCGCCGCAAGGTCAGCGAGCGGGCAACGGCCAGTCCCGCCTCGCGCATCAGCCGCTTGGCGACATCCTTGTCCATGGCCGCGGCCGAGGCGAGGATGCCGCAGCCGACATAGGCGACATCGGCGACTTCGGAATAACCCTGTACCGAGCCGTCCTCGCCGAATGGCCCGTGCAGTACGGGGAACACAACGTCGACCGGGGCCAGGTCAGATTGGATTCCATCACGCGACACCGCGACCAGCCTGCCCTTGCCGCCGGGCAGCAGGGCGACCTCGATGCCGTCCTCGGATGCCGGCGCCCCTGCCCCGTCGCCGGCAGCCAACTGTTGCAGCAGCCAACTGCCGCTGCGGGAAATGGCGATCGGCACGATGTCGTAGCGCATCCGGTCGATCGCCTTCAGCACATTGGCCGCCGACAGGCGCGATACGTCATGCTCGGCCGAACGCCCGCCATAGAGGATGGCAACCCTTGTCTTAGCGGTCATGGACGTTCCTCAATTCTCAAACGATCAAATTTCGACTGAAATGTCGCGATTGGCGAAAAAGCGGTCGAACTCGGCTGGCGCCAACACTGCGTTTGCCTGTGTGGCGCTGGTATGGCCGGACGGATTGTGGAAGCGGAAACCCTTGGCGGAAGCCGCCGTGACCAGCACCAGATGGCCGCCCTTCGACGGCGGCTCGCGCTCCGGCCAGCGGATCCAACTGCTGACCGACGCGATGAAGAAGCGAGACCGATCGAGAATTGCCGGCATTTCCGCTGTCGCGACATTGGTCATCACTTCGGCCCGCAGGCCGAAGACCTCCTGCACGAAGCTGACGAAGGGCGCGTAGATCAGCCCCTTGATCGACCTCTCGGTGACGACATAGCCGCCATATCCGGTGCACCGCCTGGCAAGCTCGATCGTCGGCATGATCTCGCCGCGGCTTGCCAGGATCATCTTCAGGCAGGCCATGCCGCAGATATTGGCGGCCCAGACCGCGTATTCGTCAAGCGTTTCCGCTCCCGACCCCTGCCACAGGGGATCGCGCCTAAGCGCGATTTCGGCGCCCTCAGCGAGTACGTCCAGGGTCATGTCGGGCGTTTCCCACTGGCTGAAAAACGGCACGGTTTCAGGCAGTGGACTCATGCGGTCTCCCCGGGCGGTTCGGCCCATGTCGTCTACGAGGATACGAGATGGATGAATAGCTCCAACGTCGTCATCCCCGGGCGAAGCGAACGCAAGCGACCCGTCAAAACGTGCAGAGGTAGTGAGCGGCGCCGCTTACTCGGTCTTCGCCCAGCCGAAAACCAGCCAGGCGTATTTCGATTTTTCGTCCGGTTCGGCGGTGTAAGTCATCTGCATGTCGCCGTCCTTGGCCGCCGGCCCAGCACCAATCGGGTGAGAAACCGAAGCGCCGTAGGACCGGCTGAATATCAGCACGCTTTTAGCTAGAAGGTTATCTTCACCGAAGCGGCACTGCGCGTGTGCGGGCCGTGGTGGACGGCCTCGATGTTGTTGCCGTCCGGGTCAAGCAGGAAGGCGGCGTAATAGCCGGGATGATAGGGCCGCTCACCCGGCGCGCCATTGTCCTTGCCGCCGCCGGCGAGCCCGGCCTTGTAGAAGGCCTCGACCATGGCATGATCCTTTGCCTGGAAGGCAAGATGATGGCGGCCGGTGAGTTTGCCCAACGCCGCCGGGCTGTCGGCGCTCGAGATGAACAACTCGTCGGCCCAGAAATAACCGTCGCCAACACCACCGATCGGGATGTCGAGCACCTGCAGGACAGCTTCGTAGAAACGCCGGCTGGCTGGGAGATCCCTGACCACCAGTTGGATATGGTCGATGAGCCGGCCGCGATGCAATTCCTGGGTTTCCATGCAAATTCCTCCTCGCAGGGCACGAATCTAGGTTCGGACGGCGCCGCGTCAACGCGGATGCAAATCCGGCCGATCGTCCCGACCCATCCTTCAAACAAAGAGCCCGCCGGGAGGGGAATCCGACGGGCCTTTGGAAAGCCGATATAGAAGCTTTCAGGTGTCTGCGGGGGTCAGACAATGATGAGAACTCCATTTTGCAACAGAAGTTCCACCGGGACGAAAAAAGGTCGCCAGCGAGTTATCATCACGAGCCGGACGATGCGTCAGGCGGTTAAAATCGGTTCAGCCTGGAACCTTTTGTCCGGAGCCAGGTTTTGTGGCGCGGCTGGAGGAACTGGAATTGGATGGTTTTCAACGGCTCGAAGCGCTCGTCGACAGGGCTGGTGCCGACGATGTCGGAGAAGCAAACGCTTTGCTGCGTCGGTTCAAGGGCAGGACGGACGAGATCGATACCGCGATCGACGAATTCATACTGGATTTCATGACGCTGGTCTTCGTCGTCGAGACCGGCGAGGAAGGCTTTGAAAAACCGGTCCGCGAGCTGGCCGGCACCAGGCTTTCGAAGCTCAAGCACCTGGTCAATGTGCCGGCATAGGAGCCACGCGAGATCCGGCGCGGAAGCCTATTCCTTCAGGATGGCCGCCAGCCGCGGGACGCCCTCGGTCACCGCGCGCCGGTCGGCGAGCGTGAACGACAGCCGCAGCGTGTTGCGCCCGGTGCCGTCGGCATGAAAGGCACTGCCAGGCACGAAGGCGACGCGCGCCTCTTTCACCGCCCGCGCCAGCAGCGCGGTGGCGTCGGACCCTTCCGGCAGCGTCACCCAGACGAACATGCCGCCTTCCGGGCGGTTCCAGCTCACGCCGTCGGGCATGTGGGCTTCCAGTGCCGCGAGGAGGCCATCGCGGCGCTCGCGATAGGCGCCGATGAGTTTTTCGACCTGAGCGTCGAACGCCGTCTCGGCGACGCGGTGCATCACCACCTGGTTGATCGATGGGCTGTGCAGATCGGAGGCCTGCTTTATCAGCACCAGCTTCTCGACGATATGGCGCGGCGCGCACACCCAGCCGACGCGCATGCCCGGCGACAGGATCTTCGAGAACGAGCCGCAATAGAGCGTGCGCGCCTTGTCGATGCCGCCGGATCGGGCGCAGTCGAGCGCCAGGATCGGCGGCACGCCTTCGCCGTCATAGCGCAGTGCGCGATAGGCGGCATCCTCGATGACGGCGATGTCGAGTTCGCCGGCAAGGTCGAGCACCGCTTCGCGCTGCCTTCGGTCCAGCGAGTTGCCGGTCGGGTTGGCGAAATCCGGCACCAGGTAGGCGAACTTGACCTTGCCCCCATTCGGGGCAGCCGCCGCTCGATAGGCATCGGGCGTCATGTTGCCGCCGGCCGGGGTCAGCCGGTCGTAGCGCGGCTCATAGGCGTTGAACGCCTGCAGCGCGCCGAGATAGGTCGGCCAGGTCACCAGCGCGGTATCGCCCGGCGACAGGAACAGTTTGCCGAGATAGTCCAGCGCCTGCTGCGAGCCGGAGGTGATGAAGATGTTGGCCTCATCGCAGGCAACACCGAGCTTGCCCATCTGCCCGGCCAGCCAGCGCCGCAACGGCAGATAGCCTTCCGAGACCTGGTACTGCAGCGCCGTCCCCGCCTCCGCGCCGCCAAGCACATCGGCATAGGCATCGCGGATCGCTTCGGCCGGAAACAGCGCCGGATCGGGAATGCCGCCGGCAAACGAGATGATGTCGGGCTGGTCGAGCAGCTTCAGGAGTTCGCGGATTTCGGACGCTTTCATGCGCGACGAGCGCGAAGCCAACAGGTTCATAAGGGTCAAGTCACGCCTCCCGCGACAATTCTATTTAGGTCAACCTAGCTGACCTATATCTGCTTTATCGGGCGATTTGAATAGAGCCTGAAAGCCTTCCGCTATACGCCAGTCACCGCCGGGGCGACGGACTGGGTGAGGTGATGCTACAGCAAGCCCGGTGAGCCAACGAGAACCGCCTCATTCCTGCGCACCCCCCTCTGTCCCGCCGACATCGAACTGTGGAGCCCCTCAATCCCCGTCCGCGGGCTTGGCCTTGCCGCACTGCGCCAGCACCTTGGCAATGGCGGCGCTCGAGCCCTTCAGCGCAAAACTGCTCTCGCCATATTTGGCGGCACTGACCGACACATCGCCTTTCCCGCGCATCAGGTCCAGCAACGGGTCGGCCCGAGCCAGGTCCGCCACAAAGTAGTTGTACATGGCCTCCAGCTGCAGCGTTTTCGTCACCGCCTTGCCGTCGGTCTTGAACTCGAATGAACCGCTGATGCCTGGCTCCAACTGCTGACCGGTGTCGCCCAGATCATAGCTCAGCACCGGCGTTTCGAAACAGGTTAGCATCAGATGCGCATCGCCTTTCGGCCCGCCACAGACCGAGGCGGTCAGCACGCTGCCGCCCTCGTCCTCCTCCATCCTGGCAGCCCAGCCACTGCACGACGCGGCAAACCCCGGCTGCGCGGCCTGCAAGACCGCAATCGCAACGGCAATGATGAGATATCTCATGACTTTCCCCTCCGGCATTTGCAGCCGCACCTGTCGGCATCCTATAGGAAAAGCTCGTCCGGTGGCATTGCCTGTCGCGGCGACCGGTTTTGCTTCTCGCGGAGAGCGGTGTTGAGAGTTTTTGTCCGTCTGGGTCTGTCGATCACCGCGCTTGTAGCCTTGCCGCTCGCCGCCCATGCCGATTGGAAGCCGGTCGAGAAAGTCGAGACATACGCCATATCAGGCCAGTCCGGGCCGGAGCTCTATCGCTCGATCGGCGAAAACGGCCCCAAGCTCGGCATCACCCGCGCCATCGCCCACACCAATTTCAAGCTGACCTGGACCCGGGATTATCAAGCACGGGCCGGCGCCTGCGTGCTGGCCACAGCGCGGCCGAAACTCATCATCACCTACACCTTGCCAAGCCCCTCGGCGCCGCTGCCGTCGGCGATCCAGAAGAACTGGGAGGTGTTCATCGCCGGCGTCAGCGCGCACGAGAAGGTGCATGGCGCCGAGATCGTCGACATGGTGCGCAAGATCGAGGTGGCGACCGTGGGACTCAGTATTGCCGACGATCCCAAATGCAGCAAGATCCGCACCGAAATGACCAAGCGCCTGTCCGACCTGTCACAGGCGCAGCGGCAGGCGAGCCGCGATTTCGACCGCGTCGAACTCGGCCAGGGCGGCAATTTGCAAAAGCTTATCCTCGCGCTGCTGAATGGCGGCTGACGACATCGTCGCCTTGCTCGGCATCCTGACTGACGCCGACCAGCAGGAGTGCCTGCGGATTGAATCCCTGGCCTAGCTAGCTCCGCCAAGCCGCCAGATCGGCCAGGATCTGCGCCTTCAGCGAAGCGTCGGCGTAGCTCGCGTGCACCGACGTTTTGGCGAGCTGGCGGATGGTTTCATCGTCCCAGGCGAAGGCCTCGGCGCAGGCGGCATAGGATGCTTCGAGGGTGGTATCGAGCAGTGTCGGATCATCGGTGTTGATCGACACAAGGACGCCGGCCTTGCGCAGAGCGTCGAGCGGATGTTCGGCAAGTGAGGGATACACGCCGAGCGCCACGTTGGAGATCGGACAGACGCCTAAGGGAATCTGCCTCCGTGCCAGCAAGTCGACAAGCCCGGGGTCCTCGATCGCCCGCACGCCGTGGTCGATGCGGTCGGCGCCCAGCAGTTCGATCGCGTCGCGAACACCTTCCGGGCCGCTCGACTCGCCCGCATGAACGGTGCGCCGCAGGCCCGCCGCGCCAGCACGGCGAAACGCTTCGGCGAAGCGCGGCCCGGTGCGCCCGGCAGCCGCCTCGTTCCCGTCGATCGACAAGGCGACGACGCGCTTGTGCCTGATTTCGCTCAACAATTCGACGAGTTCGATCGCTTCCGCCGCCGACTGGGTACGAAGCAGGCTTACGCACAGTCCGACCGGCGGGTGCCCGTCCTGTTCTGCGGCCGAGAAACCCGCGTCGAATGCATCGATCATACCGGGGATATTCCTATGCCAATGCGGCCAGTGCGTAGGGTTGACGATGACGTCTGCATAACGCACGCCGCTTCGACCCATGCGCTGTGCAAACTTGTAGGCCGTGGTGGCGAGTTGCTCGCGCGTCCGGAACGTCCCGCACAACCAGTCGAGCATTTCGAGGAAGCTCCTGAGATCATGGGCTTCGAAGAGCCTGTCGCGCGGCGCGCGCAGCGGAATGCCGGCTTCCTCGCAATTCCTGATTACATCATCGGCCTCGAAGCAGCCCTCGACGTGGATGTGCACTTCGGCTTTCGGCAGCCCGATATAGTCGGTCAATGACGCCTCCCCTATTTCAAGCGTCATCAGATCATGAAACGGCCGGTCCCCATTTCAAGAAATGATTGAAAGAATTGCGCGCGGCGCGCCGGATTGACGGCGCTTCTCGGAGCAAGCCTACCGCGTATCCGCGCTCGCCCTCAGCTCCGCACGCTTCTCGTCCGAGATGACAGCCAGATCCAGCACCTTCTGCAATTCGGCCGCATGGTGGAATGATGGTTCGGCCTGTACGCCGGTTCGCACCGCATCGGCGAAACGCTGGTAATTGGTCGGCACCGTGCCGGCGTCGAGCTCTACCCATTTGGCGTTGTCGATATTGTCGCCGGCGCAGAGCTTGAGTGAAGAGCCATCGAGATTGTGCACCACCTCGATGCCGCCTCTCTCGCCATAGATGCGCAGGCGGAGCTCGTTGAGATGGCCGGTCGCCCAGCGGCTGGCATGCACCACGCCGAAGGCACCGTTGGAAAAATCCAGCGTCATGGCGAAGCTGTCATTGGCGTCGAGCCCGTAGTCGCCGATGCGGTTGCCAGGTGCCTTGTCGAAGCTACGCAGCCGGCAGAAGACATGGTCGATGTCGAGCGCCGCGCCATAGCTGGCGAAATCCAGGATGTGGATGCCGACATCGCCGAGTACGCCATTCGAGCCGTGGCCGCGCGACAGGCGCCAGAGCCATTTCGGATCGGTGCGCCAGTCGCCCCAGAATTTCGACACCAGCCAGCTTTGCAGATAGGACGCCTCGACATGCCTGACCGTGCCGATTTCGCCCGCCTGCACCATCTGGCGGGCCTTCTGCAGCGCCGCGACATTGCGATAGGTCAGGTTCACCATGTTGATGATGCCGGCCGCCTTGGCGGCCTCGGCCATCTCGGTGGCCCTGCCGAAGTTGTCAGCCAGCGGCTTTTCGCACAGCACCGGCTTTCCGGCGGCGATCAGCGCCATGGTGGTCGGGTGATGGATGCGGTCCGGCGTGACGTTGGCCACCGCGTCGAACTCACCCCATGCCAGCGCCGCCTCAAGCGAGGTGAAGCGGTTTGGAATGTTGAAACTGTCGGCGAATTCGCCGACGCGCGCAGGATCGACATCGACGGCGCCGACGATGTCGACGCCCTCGATAGCGCTGAAGCGGCGCGCATGTTCCTGCGCCATCCAGCCGGTGCCGAGTATCAAAAGCCGCATTTATTGCTCCTTGGAGATATCGGAATCCCCCGTCCGATCGACGCCCTCAAATAGCGCGGATGATACCGCCGTCGACCCGGATGTTCTGGCCGGTGATGTAGCCGGCGCCTTCGGACGCCAGGAAGGCGATGGTCGCGGCGATCTCTTCGGAAGTTCCATAGCGCTGCATCGGCACGCTGTCACGACGCTCCTCGGTGGCCGGCAGGCTGTCGATCCAGCCGGGCAGCACGTTGTTCATGCGCACATTGTCCGCGGCGTAGGTGTTGGCGAAGATCTTGGTGTAGGCGGCAAGACCGGCGCGGAACACGGCGGAAGTCGGGAACATCGGGCTCGGCTCGACCACCCAGGCCGTCGAGATGTTGATGATGGCGCCGCCCTTCTGCTTGACCATCTGCGGCGCCACGATGCGCACCGGCCGGATGACGTTCAGGAGATAGACGTCCATGCCGGTGTGCCACTGCTCGTCCGTGATCTCGAGGATCGGCGCACGCGGTCCGTGGCCGCCGCTGTTGACCAGCACGTCGATGCGGCCATAGCGGTCCAGCGTCAGGTCGACCAGGCGCTGCAGATCGTCGTTCGACTGGTTGGAGCCGGTGACGCCGAGCCCACCAAGCTCCTTGGCAAGCGCCTCGCCCTTGCCCGAGGAGGACAGGATGGCGATCTTGAAACCGTCCGTAGCCAGCCGCTTCGCCGCCGCTGCACCCATGCCGCTGCCGCCGGCCACGACCACGGCAACTTTCTCTACACTCATTGGATTTTCCTCTCAGGATTGGCGGGCGCGAAGCTTGGCAGTTCGCGGTGTATAGCCGGTTTCATCAGGCAGTTCGAACCAGAAAGGCTGAACCAATATGCAGAAAAACGCGAGCTCGCTGCGACTTCAGGGATCGACAGGCAGCAAGGCGTCGGGCTTCACATTGGCAATCGAGGCATAGGTGTGCGTTTCCCGGACACCGGGCAGCGGCAGGATTACCCGCTGCAGGAAATCCTGGAACACTGCCATGTCGGCGATGCGCGCCTTGACCAGATAGTCGAAACCGCCGACGACCATATGGCACTCGATGATCTCGGGCGCCCGCAGAACAGCCTCCGCGAAGCGGTCGAAGACATGCGGCGCCGTGTGGTCGAGCCGCACCTCGATGAAGACGAGCTGTGCCCGTCCGATCCGGGCCGGGTCGAGAACGGCCCGCACTGCGCGGATGAACCCTTCGGCGAACAGCCGCTTGACACGCTGCGCCGCCCCGGTCGGCGACAGGCCGACCCGCCGCGCCAGATCGAGCGTCGTGCGGCGGCCATCCTCCTGCAGCAAACGCAGCAGCGCGCGGTCGATACGGTCGAGGTCTTCCATTTCGGGATTCACGCCTTTGAGCCAGAAGAAGCGTGATAGTCACGCCAAAATTGCGAAAACAGCATATTTCATCACGCTCCCGGATCGCAATACCGTTGTCGTGCAACAGACAACGAAAGCGGATCCCATGACATCAGCGGTATCAACCTCCTGCAGCGCCCAGACTAAAGGCGACACGCCCGTGCTCATCCTGAGCGAGGCCGAGGTGAAAACCTGCATCGACCTGCGCCAGCTTCTCGACGCGCTCGCCGGCGGCTTCAAGGCGCTGTCTGGCGGCAAGGTCGTCAGTCCGGCGCGGCCGCAGCTCGATATTCCGCAGGCCGGCTATTCGCTGGCCATGCCAGCCTGGACGGCGGGCATGCATCTGACGGTGAAGATCGTCAACGTCTTCGAGGGCAACATCGCCAGAGGCATCCCCAGCCACCTCGCCACCATCCATCTGTTCGATCCGGATACCGGCATGCCGGTCTGTGTCATGGACGGCACTTATATCACCGCCGTGCGCACCTCCGGATCGGCCGTGCTCTCGGTGCGCGAACTCGCCCGCCGCGACGCCAGGGTCGCAACGGTGGTCGGCGCCGGAGTACAGGCCGGCCAGCACTTGCATCTTCTGCCACTGGCGCGCGACTTCACCGAGATCCGCGTCGTCTCGAAGGAGTTTTCGGATGCGCAGGCGCTCGCCGCCCAGCATCCCGGCGTCGTCGCCATCAACGATGTCGAGGCTGCGGTGCGCTCGTCCGATGTCGTCTGCCTGGCAACGCATTCCTACGAACCGGTGATCTCAGCCGACTGGGTACGGCCCGGCACGCATATCTCGTCGGTAGGCGTTGCCCCGCCCGGGGGCGAACTGCCGGTCGAGCTTATCGGCAGGGCCAGCCTGTTCGTCGAGACCAGGGAGGCCTTTGCCCCGACGCCGGTCGGCTCTTGCGAACTCGCTGGCCTCGATCCGCAAACCGGAACCGAGCTCGGTGAAATGCTGCTCGGGCTGCGGCCGGGGCGGGTCAGCGCCGACCAGGTCACCGTCTACAAGGCCATGGGCGTCGCCATGGAGGACATGGTTGCGGCCGACCTCGCCTATCGCGAGGCGGTTCGGCGGGGAATGGGGCGGGTTGTTGCGCTGTAGTGGAGCCGCTTGATTGTTGAAGCCAGCGCCGCCCCTCATTGCCCTGCCAGACATTTCTCCCCGTAGAACGGGGAGAAAGAAGCTCTTCGCCGCCCTTCTTCGCCGAGATGATGTTCGAGCACCGCGTGCCGGCAAGTTTCCCCGGCACCCGCATGCGCGAGACGGGCGCCGGCATGTTCCAGAGCGCCTACGCCGACCGCGCCTTCCACGGCCACCAGGGCAGCATCCCGTGGTCGACAAGGCGATCCGCATCATTCTGGGGTAAGCATCAAGGCCGCACTTGCCGCGCCGGATCGGACAGGCCGGGCACCATCTGGCTCAGCACGCGGTCGCGAAGGAAGAAATGATGGAAGATCGCCGCAGCGGCGTGCAGGCCGGCGAGCCAAAGGATGATGTCGCCAAGCGTACCATGGATTTCCGCCAGCGAAGCGCCCCAACTTCCGGGAAACGGGCCGATCGCTCCCAAGCCGTAGACCGTCACCGGGTGACCGCCGAACCAGGCGCCGAGCATCGCGGTCGCCGGAACCGCCAACAGCAGCGCGTACAGCGCCCAATGCGTTGCCTTCGAAGCGACCTCCATCCAGGCGGGCATCGGCGGGGGCTCGGGAATGCGATCGAACGGTCGCCAGATCAGGCGAATGACCAGCAGCCAGAAAACGGCGAAGCCAAGCGACTCGTGCAGCAGGAGCGTCGAGGCCCTCGCCGCTGAATAGACCCGCTCCGGCGGACCACCTGCCGAGACCAGGAAGGCGATGAGCACGAGCAGAGCCGTCAGCCAGTGCAATGCCTGGGCGAGGCCTCCGTAGCGGACTGTCGTACCGAACAGCGACATGCGAGAGCTCCGAAACACATGGACACGTCCTCCCGCACCCGTCCCTGAACGTGCCTTCGTTTCGCTTGTTCCTCAAGTGCGTTTGATGGATTTGCCGATGTTTTCCGTGCCGCCCGTCTGCCCTGCCGGGTATCTCGCCTACAAGGGAGGAGATTGGCAGCGTCTCCGGTAGCACACTCTCCTCTGCAACTTTCGCCGGCATTTGAATAAAAGCCGCCTGTGGATATTTACCCTCCGTTCCGCCAGGCCCGGCAAGATGGACATTAGGGCGGGATCATGGAGGGAACCATTGACCAGCGATTTTTCAGCCGCCCGCATCCACCTCGAACGTGCCTATCACTATCTGCAAGGCAATGACGAGACGAGCCGCGCTGCCTGTGACGCCCTGGATCTGTTGATCGAAGCGGTGGCGGAAGCACAGCACAGGCGACCCGAGGCTGGCGTGCTGGAGTTTCCGCGATCGACGGCGCGGCACACCGGCTGAGATGTGTCGCGTTTCAGGTGAGGCCGGGCTCACCTGAAATGCGACACGCCAGGATCAGGATGCCTTTCGGGCCATCGATGGCTCGGTCGCGCGCGAAACAATCGCCTCCAGCGGCTCCGGCCGGTGCAGCAGGAACCCTTGGCCGAACGCAACGCCCATATCGCTGAGCATGGTCAGCGTATCCTGCTTTTCGATCTTCTCGGCGACCACGTCGCAGCCGATGCTGCGGGCGATGCTGGTGATGGCCAGCACGATTTCGCGGTCGAAGCGGCTTTGCGTGATGTGCTCGATGAAGGAGCCGTCGATCTTGATCGTGTCGACGGGGAAGCGCCTGAGATATTCGAACGAACTCATGCCGGCGCCGAAATCGTCCAGGCTGACCCGGCAGTGCCGCTCGCGCGCCTTGCGCACGAATTGTTCGGCGGCGTCGAAATTGGTGACGGCGGCGGTTTCCGTGATCTCGAAGCCGATGCCCGAATGCGGCGCCCCGGTCTCTTCGATGACGTTGTCGACGAACGCCCACAGCTGCGGATCGCTCAACGTCTGCGCCGACAGGTTGAAGCCGAGCGTCAGCGCGCCCGAGCGCAAGGCGGCACCATGCCGCGACAGCGCGGTGCGGATGATCCAGCGGTCGAGCCGCGAGGCGATGCCGAAGCGTTCGGCCACCGGAATGAACTCGCAGGGCGGCACCAGCCGGCCGTTGCGTGCGACGAGCCTTGCCAACACTTCGACATGGCGGCTTTCCTGCCAGGGCCGGCCCAGCCGATGGATTTCCTGGCCGAACAGTTTCAGTCGTCCGTCTTCCATGGCATCGACGGTGTCGGCGGCGATGCGCGCGGCATTCAGCCCGCCCGAGCCCGCTTCCACTGTCGCCGAAAACACCGCGAAACGGTTGCGTCCGGCGGCTTTGGCCGCGTAGCAGGCGTCGTCGGCGCATGCGAGCGCGTCGGCGATCGTGGTGTTGGCATTATCGATAAAGGCGATTCCGATCGAGGCCGCCAGCTTGCGCGTCGAGGCGGCCAGGCCGAGATCGGCCTCGCGCACGGCGCCGAGCACGCCAGTGGCGATCCGCTCGGCCTGTGCGGCATCGCAATGCGGCACCAGCAGCGCGAATTCGTCGCCGCCCAGCCGCGCCGCGTGTGCTGCCGGCGGCAGGCAGCCCCGAATGCCGGCGGCAACGCTCTTCAGGGCCAGGTCGCCGGCGGCGTGGCCGGCAAAGTCGTTGAGCGCCTTGAAGTAGTCGAGATCGACATAGAACACCGCCAGCGGCGCACCCGCCGCGATATGGTCGGCGAGCTGCCGGTCGAAGGCGGAGCGGTTCCACAGGCCGGTCAGCGCGTCGTGGCGGGCGGCATAGGCGAGTTCCTGCTCGCGCAGCTTGTCCTCTGTGATATCGCGCACCGTGCCGAGGATTTGGCCGGCAGCACCCGCACCGGTGATGAAGCGCACCAGCGATTCAACATGCCGGACTTCGCCGTCCCGCCGGATGATGCGGTATTGCGAGGCGGTGACGCCGTCCGAGCCGCGCGACGGCAGGTGAGCCTGCTCGGTGGCCTCCTTGTCGTCGGGATGCAGATAGCTGTGCCAGAGGTCGGCCGTTACCTCGTCGGTGTCGGCAACGAGGCCGAATATGTCCCTGGTGCGGGCGTCCCAATAGCTCCTGTTGGTGGCGATGTCGTAATGCCAGATGCCGGTGCCGCTGGCGGCGAGCGCCAGGCGGAAGCGCACATTGACCTGTTCGAGCTCGGCTTCGGCCGCCTTCTGCTTGGTGATGTCGGTCTGCACGCCCATCAGCCTGAGTGGTTTTCCGGACGCGTCGCGCTCGACGATGCCGCCGCGATCGAGCACCCACACCCAGTGGCCCTGCTTGTGCTTCAGCCGCAGCTCGGTCTCGATGGCGTTGGTCTGTCCCGCAATGTGGCGGTCGCCGCTGGCCAGCGCCCGCTCGCGATCGTCGGGGTGGGTCAGTTGCAGCCACAGGTCGCTGCTGCTGGCAAGCTCGCTCTCGTCATAGCCAAGCATCCGCGCCCAGGTCGCGGAATAGAAGCAGTCGCCGGTGCGAAGATCCCAGTCCCAGACGCCAAGTTGGGCGCGCTCCAGGGCCCTGGCCCAGAACGTTCCGTTGCGACTCTTCTTGTCCTGACCAACCATCATCTGTTTCGCTCATCCCCGCCACGGACCAATCTGCGGCAAAACCAGAGAAGAAAGCGTTACCTTGGCTGAGGCAGGCGGTTGCGCCTCCTCACCTGCCATCTCTTGCCCTTTCGATTGGCCGGCAAGAACCGGAGTTTCGCGTCGGGCGGATCGTCCTAGTGATCGCCCCAGGTCGTCGGCCAATCCGACGATCGCGTTGCAGAGACAAAGAGGACCTCCCAATGACCAGCCAAGAAGACAACAAGGCCGTCGTCGTCAGATGGTTCACCGATTTCTGGGGTGAAACCTGTGACCTGTCCGTCGTCGACGACATCGCCGCGCCCGACATGCTGTTGAAATATTCGCTGCACGAGCCGCGCCGCGGCCGCGACGACATCAAGGCCTTCATGACCGACTTCCGCGCCGCCTTCCCGGACCTCAACTTTTGGGCCACGGCCGACCTGATTGCCGAGGGGGACTATGTCGTCGGCCAGTGGGAAGGCGGCGGCACGCACACCGGCCCGGCCTTCAGCGATTTCCTCGTCGGTTCGCTGCCCGCCGCCACCGGCCGCACCATGCGCTTCACCGGCATCACCGTGCTGAAGGTGGTCGACGGCAGGATCGTCGAGGAGATCGGCCTCGATGACGGCGTCGCCGCCCTTACCCAGCTCGGCCTTATCAAGGCCGCCTGATCGAACCGCCCGATTGGAAAGCGGCCATCGCCGCCCAGGCGATGGTCCTCTCTCGATCGTGATCGAAGCTTGACGAGAAGCAGCCTGCAACCGTTGAAAGCAGCGCGGCAGCGACGATGCGTAGCGTTGCCGGCGCAACATCTTTGTCAATGAATCGTTGCCAACAAATTGTGAATTATAATCATCTAATGTAGAACTGTCTACTTGAATGCGCGTGTAACCAGATGGTAATACTTGATCTGCGAAATACTCCATAACAGTCTTTCGGGCAGCTGGCGGGATGTCCTTCGATGAATGCGCACACCGGGCAGCACGGCGATAATCGCCGCTTGGCTGCCATCGTTGACCTGGACATCGCGACAACCAGGAGGAGAGGCTGGCTGCTGACCGCGCTGTGTCTCATCTATGCCGTGACCGCTTTTTGTCTGCAGCCGGATCGCTACCTGCATCTGGCGCTATCCTATGCCGAGCCGTTCGCCTTTTTCCTGCCAGCACTCCTGGCTGCCGGCCTTGGCGTGGCGGCGCTGGCATTTGCCCGACATGCTCCGACAAGGTTCATCCTCGACACGCTCGGACAGCGCTGGCCGACAGCCGCATCCGTGATCCTTTTGTTCTTTCTCGGCATCACCGCCTTCACCACCTTGAAGGTCGCCATTCCCGACATCGTGCCGTTCTACGCCGACCGCATCTTGGCGGAGCTGGACTTTCAGTTGCATGGCACCGATCCCTGGGCATGGGCGCACAGCGTCGTTTCCGAACCGGTCTCGGTCGTTATTTTCGCTGGCTATGGGTATGGCTGGCTCGTGCAATGGTTCGGTGCCGTGCTCTTCGTCGCCTTCTGGAACGAACCGGCCAGGCGGTTGCGCTATCTATGGGCGTTCGCGCTGACAACGATCCTGTGCGGCACCGTTCTGGCGACCCTGCTGTCGTCAACCGGCCCGATATTCCACGACCAGTTCTACGGCGGTGACCGGTTTGCCGGGCTGCAAACCGCCCTGGCGCAGAATGGCTACGGCGCATCGGTCCATGTCTATGCCAACTATCTGCTTGCCGCCTACCAAAGTGGCCGCCCGGAACTTGGCGGCGGCATCTCCGCCATGCCAAGCATGCACGTCGCCATCGCCACCCTGAACGCGTTTTTCCTGGCAGGCTTCGGTCGTCGGTGGGCCATCGCAGGCTGGGCTTTTGCCGCGTTCATCCTGTTCGGCTCGGTTTACACCGGCTGGCACTATGCCGTGGATGGCTATGTCTCGATCCTTGTGGTGTCCCTGCTCTGGTACGCGACGGGACGCTTCGTCCTGCCGCAAGCGAGCCGGGATGCCATCGAGGTGGGACTGGCGCTTCCGGATCAAGCGTCATAGCGATCTATCTATCCGACGCCACCAGGAGCGAATCCAGGCAGCATTGGCGCCGCCTGGCTTCGTTGCTTGCTGGCCGACGCTTACTGGCTAGGCGCCATCGCGTGCTCGCATGACACTTTCGGGTTCATGTCGGCGAAAGTGCCGGTCGGGTTGCCCTTCCAGGCCCAGACATGCAGTTCATGGAATTCACCCAGGCCGTAACGGTTGGGCGCGCTGTTGAAGTTGAACAACTGGCCGTCCAACGATGCCGGCCCCTTCGAGGTGATGTATTCGACAGCCACCAGTTGCAGCGTGCCGTCGGCCATCGGCTCGTACATCACGGCTTCGGGACGGGCGATGTCGATCTTGTCGTCCTTCAGATACTGGCCGTTGACATAGTGGATGCCCATGGCGCCGCCGGTGATGCCGCTGGCGCAGGGAATGGGCGCATAGCCCTCCGATGTAGCGGCCTTGACATCGAGAAACCGGCTGTTGGCGGCCCGCACCTTGTCGGCCAGCGGATTGGGGACGGACGCAAGCGCGGCCGCTTCCTGATGCGCCTGTGCGAAGCTGGTGCAGACAGCCAGCATGGCCCCGGCCATGACAAGCCTGTCGCAAAAATTTGGCCTGTCGCAAAAATTCGGCCTGTTGCGAAAGTTCGATATCATCTTCATTCCATTCTTCTTGAAAAAGCACAGCTGGCCGGCCGCCGAAAATACGGAGCCCCGGCAGGCAAGCGCTGTGACTGTTGTTGCTTGGAGATCCCGAAAACGATGCCAGGAATGGTCATCCCTTTGGCAGATACGGGATCGTTCCGGCCAGATCGGTGTTGTCGATCATCTGGAAACGGCTTTCGCTGCCGCTCTGACGGGCCGAAACGAAGGGCGCATAGGCCGGATCGTTGGTGAAGGCGCGGGCCGCCGCTTCCGACGGGAACGCCATCAGGGCGATCAGCGTGGTGTCGAGCGGCTTGCCTTCGAGCGTCTTCACATTGCCGCTGCGCGACAGATATCTGCCGCCATGCTTGTGGACGAGGTCGTGCACCGATGCGGCATAGGCCGGCACCCACTGCGGGTCGTTTATCTTGATGTCTGCGATAACGTAAGCGGTCATGATAGTCTCCTGATTGCGGCGCACAGGAGCATCCCGTGCAACCGGCCGAAGGGCTCGCATGGCAGGACCCTCGCCAACCAGTCCGCGATCTGTACTGGGGTAGTACAGTTTCCGTACTGGCCGCCTCAATCATGAAGGCCTAATGTTCGACCCAAGTTGGAGGGAGAGGCACAATCATGACCCAGCACGGATACAAACAGTTCTGCCCGCTATCGATGGCCGCCGAGGTGCTGTGCACCCGCTGGACGATGGTGCTGATGCGTGAACTGGTGGCGGGTTCGACCCGCTTCAATGACCTGCGCCGTGGCGTCCCCAAAATGTCGCCAAGCCTTCTGTCGCAACGGCTGAAGGAGCTTGAGATCGCCGGGATCGTCGAGCGCAAGGAGATCAAGGGCGAGAAGGGGATCTTCGACTATCGGTTGACGGAGGCCGGCCGGGACTTGCGCCCGGTCGTCGAGGCAATGGGCTTCTGGGGGCAGAAATGGGTCGAGTCCCGGCTGTCGCTCAAGAACCTCGATCCGTCGTTGCTGATGTGGGACATGCGGCGCAATTTGAACCCCTCGCCGCTGCCCGAGGGGCGCACGGTGATACAATTTCTGTATCAGGATCTACCGGCGTCCAAACGGTCGTGGTGGCTGATCGTCGAGAGGCATGGCGAGGTCGATCTGTGCTGGTACGATCCGGGCTTCGACGTCGACCTCTACGTCTCGACCGACCTGCACACCATGACGGCGATCTGGATGGGATTGCTGACCGTCGAGAAGGCCGGTGCGAAGGTCGCGCTGACTGGCGACCAGGCCATCGGCAAGAAGATGCAGACCTGGCTCGGGCTCAGCCCGTTCGCGGTGGAGCCCAAACGCGCGGCTTAGGAGAGCGGGGTGTTCTTTGCAGGAAACGGGTGGCGGGGCCGGCTTTTGGCGGCTTCAATGCGGCCATGTTCATCACCCTTGCCAAAAATCTGAAATCCGCGCCGCTGCCGGTCGCCGACGATCCGCGCTGGGCGCGCATTGTCGCCCGCGACAAATCGGCCGATGGCGAGTTCTGGTATTCGGTGGCGACGACCGGCGTCTATTGCCGTCCCTCCTGCCCCTCGCGGCGCGCCAACCCCAGGAATGTGCAAGTGCACGGCACACTGGATCAGGCCAGGGCAACCGGTTTTCGCCCGTGCCGGCGCTGCAATCCGGAAGGCCCATCGCTCGAGGCCGGCAACGCTGCGATGGTCGCCGTCGCCTGCCGCAGGATCGAGCAGAGCGAGGAAGAACCGTCGCTCGCTGAATTGGCGGACGCCGCCGGCCGCAGCGCCGGCTATTTCCACCGCATCTTCAAGGCCGTCACCGGGCTGACGCCGAAAGACTATGCCGCTGCACACCGCGCCGCCAGGGTCCGCCGTGGCCTGGAAGACGGCGCCAGCGTGACGACGGCGATTTACGATGCCGGCTTCAATTCGAGCGGACGTTTCTACGAGAAATCGACCGGCATGCTCGGCATGACGCCGACGCGCTATCGCGCCGGCGGCGCCCATGAGAAGATCCGCTTCGCCGTCGGCGAATCCTCGCTCGGCACCATCCTGGTCGCCTCGAGCCAGAAGGGCGTCGCCTCGATCCTGCTCGGCGACGATCCCGACGCGCTGGTGCGCGACCTGCAGGACCGTTTCCCCAGGGCGCGCCTGATCGGCGGCGACCGTGACTATGAGGCGCTGGTAGCCCGCGTCGTCGGTTTCGTGGAAGCACCATCGCTCGGCCTCGACCTGCCGCTCGACGTGCGCGGCACCGCCTTCCAGCAGCGCGTCTGGCAGGCTTTGCAGGACATTCCGGTCGGCCAGACTGTCTCCTACGCCGAGATTGCAGAGCGCATCGGCACGCCAAAGGCCACCCGCGCCATCGCCGTCGCCTGCGCCGCCAACAAACTTGCCATCGCCATCCCCTGCCATCGTGTTATCCGCAAGGATGGCGCCCTGTCCGGCTACGCCTGGGGCGCAGAGCGCAAGCGCGCGCTGCTCGATCGTGAGGCGCTGCGCGGTGGGGCGGCGAAGGATAATGCACGCCGGCCTTCGCGGGCCTGACGAGGACCGGCAATGCGCGCGATGGCAAGCTCTCCCGATGCGAACAGCCGGACCCAAGCTGCCGCCAGCCGCCGCATCCAAGAAGCGAAGTCACGGGTGATGGCCGTCATCGGCACGCTTGTCGATGACGGCAGAGCCGAGTGGAGCCGCACCGCGACCGGCGAGATCGAGCTGCGGCTGTGGACCGGAGAGGTGTTCGTGCTTGGCGAGATATTCGTCACGCGCGTCGAATGAGCACCATCAGCGCTCTACGGCGCCCCCCTCTGTCCTGCCGGACATCTCCCCCTCAAGTGGGGAGATTGGCTGTCATCGCGGCCTTCGCCAATCTCCAATGTTGCAAGAATGAGCGAGGCGCTGAAGCTGCCAATCTCCCCACTTGAGGGGGAGATGTCCGGCAGGACAGAGGGGGGCGCCGTAGAGCACCTACCTTGGAGATTCGAATTTGAAAGCAAGCACCGGAGTGAGTGCGAGAAGCCGTCTCTGTAGGGTTCAGGCAAAGGAGTAAAGGCAATGAACCTCATGCAAACTCAAATCGCCGCACCGGCAACCATCCATGCCACCCTCGACACCATCGTCTACGCCATCGGGCAATCCGCGATCGGCAACATCCTGGCGGCGCGCAGCGATATCGGTATCTGCGCCATCCTGATCGGCTCGGATTCCGACGCACTGGGGCAGGACCTTGGCCATCGCTTCCCCGGCAAGATGCTGGTCGAAGACAAGGCCGCCTTGCGCGACGATCTCGCGGCAATCGCGCGCTTCGTCGAAACGCCGGCCGCCGGCCTCGACATGCCGTTCGACATGCGCCACGGCACGCCATTCCAGCAACGGGTCTGGGCCGCGTTGCGCGCTATCCCGTGCGGCGCTACCATCACCTACACAGCGCTGGCCCGGCGGCTCGGCCAACCGAGCGGCGCCCGTGCCGTGGCAACGGCCTGCGCGGGCAACGCCATCGCGCTCGGCATTCCCTGCCACCGCGTCGTCCACACCGACGGCACGCTGTCCGGCTACCGCTGGGGCGTCGAGCGCAAGCGCACTCTGCTCGACAAGGAGGCTGCGATATGAACGCCCACGCCAAGGTCGCCCCATGCGTGGTCGAAGCCGCCGAGACACGCATCGCCGGTTACGACTGGCCGGCGCTTGCCGCCGAACTCGACGGCTTCGGCTGTGCGGTGATCGAGAAATTGCTCTCGCCGCAGGAGTGCCGGCAGATCGCCGGCCTCTATTCGGATGAGCAGCATTTCCGCAGCCATATCCATATGGCCAGGCACGGCTTCGGCAAGGGCGAGTACCGCTATTTCCGCTATCCCATGCCGGACTTGCTCGGCGCCCTGCGCAGCGCGCTCTATCCCAGGCTGGCCGAGGTCGCCAACCGCTGGAACGAGCGCATGGGGCAAGCCATGCGCTACCCCGCGACGCATGCCGCGTTTCTCGAACAATGCCATGCCGCAGGCCAGACGCGGCCGACGCCGCTTCTGCTGCAATATGTGCCTGGCGACTTCAACTGCCTGCACCAGGACCTCTACGGCGACCTCGCCTTCCCGCTGCAGGTGGCTATCCTGCTGTCCGAACCGGGCCAGGATTTCACCGGCGGAGAGTTCGCGCTGACCGAGCAGCGGCCGCGCATGCAGAGCCGGGTCGAGGTTGTGCCGCTGCGCCAGGGCGACGCCGTTGTCTTCGCCGTCCACAACCGGCCGGTGCAGGGAACCAAGGGCAATTACCGCGTCAATCTGCGCCACGGCGTCAGCCGCCTGCGCTCAGGCATGCGCCACACGGTCGGCATTATTTTTCATGATGCGAAGTGAGCGTCATGGAGGAGGGGCGCTTCATTCCGCGTCCTCGGAGACCATATCCAGGATCCACGGACATGCATAATAGTCGGCGATGCGGTCGATCAGACCGTCGGCGGCATGGATCCGCACCAGATACGCCGGCCGCCAGACCTCGCCATGCAGCCTGTCGACGACCAGCACGATCTTCCCTTCGATCACGCCCGGCCGCATGCGCCAAGGCAGCTCGCTGCGCTCATATTCGATGAAGTAGGGCGAGCCTGACAGCAGGCCGTTGTAGCAATCCGAGACCCGCAGCCGCGCATCGGCACTGGTCAGCGCCCGCACCCCGTCCCAGTCTCGCCTGTTGAACAATTCGACATAGCGGCCGAGCAGCCGCGCCAGTTCGGGGTCGTGTGCGGGTGCTGCGCCCGGTTGCGCCGGCAAGGCGGCGAGCTTGGCACGGCCACGATTGAGCGCCGCCTTGACGCCACCGGACGTCGAGCCGACCAGGTCGGCGATTTCCTCAAGCGAATGGTCGAAGACATCCTTGAGCAGCACGCAGGCGCGCTCCTTCGGCGGCAGGTGCATGACCAGCCGCTCGATGGCACGGCCGGCGCCGGGACCGGCGGGCTCGACAGGCAGCACGATGTCGTCGCCGGCATAGCCAGCCTCGGCTCGCTGCCGCGCGCGGCGGCTTCTGATGAAGTCAATGCAGCGGTTGTGGGCGATGCGGAACAGCCAGGGCCGCAGCGCCTGCGCATCGTCGAGCCGTTCGATCTTGCGATAGGCCTCGAACAGCGCCTCTTGCATGATGTCCTCGCCATCGAGGGCCGAACCGGTCATGCGCGCGCAGTAGCGGTGCAACCTGACGCGCAGATGCGAGACGGTCGCCAGGAACGCCGCGTAGCGCAGGTCGTACAGGCCTTCGGGGTCGAGACTCGGTTGCATCCCTTGCGACGTCTGACGGGATTTGCGGATCTGCTGGTTCATCGCGGCATCACCACACCTTTGCGCAAGCGCCACGCTTCCACAAGTGAGAGTTCGACACGATCAGCTGGCGCATGGTCAGGCCGCCCTGTCGCCAGCAGCCTTGCTGGCATCGGGCAAGCCCAGTCTCGGCCGCACCCAGGCGGCCAGGCGGCCGATCGCGTCATCTGCTTCCGGCGCCCGGCCGGCCATCATCTGGAAGGAGTGCAGCATGCCGTCAAAGACATCGAGCCGCGTCTCGACCCCGGCCAGCCTGGCGCGCTCGGCGAACATGCGGCTTTCGTCGACCAGCGTCTCGTCCGCACCGGCCTGCAGGAACACAGGCGGAAAACCGGTGAGGTCGGCATAGAGAGCGCTGACCTCCGGATCGAGCCGGTCGCGGTCACCGATGAAGTTGGTCACCAGCCAGTCGACGGCGGCCTTGGCGAAGGCCGGGTCCTTGTCGCGGTTGGTCTCGTAGCTGGCGGCGGTCAGCGCCATGTCGAACCAGCCGGAGATGATCAGCGCGGCGACGGGCAGCGGCCGCCCTTGCGCACGCAGCCGCTGCAGGACGCCATAGGTCAGGATCGCGCCGCAGGAATCGCCGGCAAGCACGATGTGGCCGGCATCGAAGCCCCGATCGGCGAGCCAGTTCCAGACCTTCATCGCCGCATCGAGCTGGGCCGGATACTTGGCCCGGTGCGCCAGCGGATAGTCGTAGAGCAGCGCCCGGCAGCCGACGGCCTTGGCCAGATGCCCGACCAGCTTGCGGTGCGTATAGATCGAGCCGCCGATGAAGCCGCCGCCATGCGCATAGAGCAGCACACGCCCCTCGTCGGCGCCCTTCGGCACCGTCCACATCGCCGGCACGCCGCCGGCATCGACCTCGATATAGTCGACGCCGCCGGGTTCGCCGGTCAGTGCTGTCCAATGCGTGTCGTTGTGGTCGATGATCGCTTGCGGGCTGGTCAGCTTGCCCGCATTGGCGGCGATCGTCGCGTAGTGGTTCCTGTTCGCCTCGCTCTGTATGCTCGCCATGCTGGTCTCCCGGGTTACGGATCGCGGGCTGCGCGACCTTCAAGGACAGAGACGAACGGGCGGACAAAAAGGATACGTCAGGTCCCGGATCTTCTCTCTCCCTCACCCCACCGATCCGTAACGGTTGACCACCATGCCGCAGCTATAGGCCTTCGAGCCGAGCAGCCGCAGGTTTTGGAAACCGCCCTGGTCGAAGATCCGGCGTCCTGCCCCCAACACCGCCGGATTGATGAACAGCTGGAACTCGTCGACCAGCCTGGCCGCGATCAGCGCCGACGCAAAGCCAGCACCGCCGAACACGGCCATATCGCCGCCCTCGCCCCCCTTCAGCGCATCGACTTCGCGCGGCAGGTCGCCGCTGGCCACCCTCGTGCGCTCCCAAGCCGGCTCCCGGGCCGATTGCTTGAGCTTGTCGCTCAGCACCACCTTCCGGGCGTCGACGACGCGCTGCGCGAACGCATAGAAGGGATCGCGCGGAAATTTCTTCGCCGCATTACCCCAATGGGCAAGATAGCCCTCCTGCGCCATCTTGCGGCTGAGCAGGATGGTGTCGATGCCGGCGAAGACGGCGTTGAAGTCCTGCTTCAGCTCGTCGTCCCAGGCGCTCTCGTCACCCCATTCCCAGAGCTGCCAGGCATGATCCTCATTGGCGCCGACAAAGCCATCGACCGACATCTGCATTTGAAGGATCAGCTTTTTCATCGTTACTCTCCTTCGGTTTGTGCCGGCTTAAAGCGTGCGCCCAGTGAGCCGTCGCGACCAGCGTTATATGGTTTACATTTGGAACCATTGACATAGGACGAAAACGGTATCAATAGTAAATTGCTTTAAAAATGGAACCATAGATGTCGACGCGGAAAAGATCCGGCTGCCCGATCAACTTGTCGCTCGAATTGCTCGGCGACCGCTGGACTCTGCTCATCATCCGCGACTTGGTCTTCGCCGGGAAAAGGCATTTTCGTGAATTCCTGCAGTCCGACGAGGGCATCTCGTCGCGCACGCTGGCCGAGCGGCTGCAGACCCTTCAGGACGAAGGCATCCTCACCCGCAGCGAGGACCCGACGCATGGGCTGAAGACAGTCTATCGGCTGACCGAGGCCGGCATCGACCTGCTGCCCGTGCTGGCCACGCTTGGCGCCTGGGGAAGCAAGCACCGCAAGGCCGACGACAAGCTCGCACGGGTCGCCGACGAGCTGGCGGCGGGCGGCGAGCCCGCTCTGGAGGCCATGAAGGCGGCGCTGCTGGCGGAGCATATCGTCTAGGCGGTCGCAGTTCCGGACCTGAGAAAAGCAGCACTGCTGCGGATGGGCTCCAAGAAACCACCTCTTGCTTGACAACCACCCCCTTTTGTTCTCTATTTGTTCACATCCATCAGCAACTGCGGATGTGCCTTCGGGATGGAAACCACAGCCACCATCCTGCATGCCGATCTCGACGCCTTCTACGCCTCGGTCGAGCAGTTGCTCGACCCGTCGCTACGCGGCAAGCCGATCGCGGTGGGCGGCGGCGTGGTGCTCGCCGCCTCCTACGAGGCGCGCGCCTTCGGCGTGCGCGGCGGCATGCCGGGGCGCAAGGCGCGCGAGCTCTGCCCGCAGTTGATCTTCGTCGGCGGCAATTTCAGCCACTACCAGCGGCTGGGCGATGCGGCGATCAAAGTGCTCGACGATTTCACGCCGCTGGTCGAGCGCATCTCCATCGACGAGGCCTTTGCCGATGTCGCCGGCTGTACGCATTTGTTCGGGCAGCCTGAAGAGATCGCCACGACCATCCGCCGTCGCGTGCGGACCGAACTCGGCCTGCCGATCTCGATCGGCGTCGCCCGCACCAAGCACCTGGCCAAGATCGCCTCGCAGGTCGCCAAGCCCGACGGGCTGGTGGTGGTCGAGCCCGGCACCGAGATCGCCTTCCTGCACGATCTGCCGGTCGGGCTGATGTGGGGCGTCGGCCCGGCGACTAGGGCGCGGCTGGCCGAAATCGGCGTCGAGACAATCGGAGAGCTGGCCAGGACCCACAGCGGCGCGCTGACGCGGCTGCTCGGTCCCGCCGCCGGCGAAAAGCTCGCCGCCCTGTCGTGGAACCGCGACCCGCGCAAACTGGAGACGAAGCGCCGTGCGCATTCGGCCGGCGCGCAATCGGCGCTTGGCCAAAAACCTGCCATGGAGCGGGTCATCGTGCCCACGCTGCTGCATCTGGCCGACCGTGTCGCCAGCCGGTTGCGCGCCAAGGCTAGGCCCGGCCGTACGGTGACCGTGCGCGTGCGCTTTGCCGATCTGAGCGCCGTCACGCGCTCGATCACGCTTGACCAGCCGATCTCAGCGACAACCATGCTGGCCGAGATCGCCGGCGATCTGGTGCGCGGCGTGCTCGCCGACCACCCGCACGAGAAGCTGATCTCCCTGCTGGCGATCTCGGTCTCGCATCTCGAGGAAAGCTTCGAGCTGCAGCTCGAACTGCCGCTCGGCCTCGTCGACGACAAGCGCCGCCCGGGCTCGAGGAAAGGTCTGGCACGCTTCGACGCCGACCGCGCCATCGACAAGATCCGCGAACGCTTCGGCAAACAGGCGGTCGGCTACGGCACGGTGGCGCTGGAAGCGGCGCGCTCGGTTCCCGACGAATTCAGGGAACTGGCGGAGAAGCAATTGTGAGCGGAAGACAGCGAGGCGCTATTGCGTCTCTTCGCCGTCCCAGTAACGCCTCACCGCGGCCATGTCGAAAATGCCGTCGCGCCGGCGCAAAGCGTCGACAGCCATCTTGTTGGAATCGGGATAGACGCAGACTTCATTGGGATTTCTTTCGCCGATCATCAAATAACGGCACGGTCCCGTGCCGCTGTTGAGGAAGGAATGCCCGACCGCCAGGCCGGCGGGAAAGCAGACATAGTCGCCGGCTTTCATCTCGTGGCGCTCCTCGCCAAGCAGCAGCGTCACCTGCCCTTCCAGGATCAGCGCGTGCTCCTCTTCCAGCATGTGGTAGTGCCGGGGCGCCAGGCGCGGCCGGGCGCCGGCGCCTCGATCAGCATGCCGACATGATAGTCGGACCGCCCCAAGGCGGCATAGGTCAGATGCCTGGACCGGCCGCCGAACCGCGGGCCTTCGCCTTCGACCTTCCATTCGACAGAATCGCTGGCGATCGGCGGGATCGGCGCGGCCGGGGGTCTGGTGACACCGGTCGTACCATCCGACGGCGACGGATCGCCGGCGGCAAGGCCGGTATCCTCGCCATCCCAGTAGCTTCGGGTTGCCGCGAGATCGAATATCGGGCGGTTGCCCAGCGCGCGCACCAGAACCTTGTTGGAGGCGGTGTAGACGACGACGTCGTTCGGGTTGCGCTCGCCGACGATGACATAGCGGCACGGCGCGTCGCTGGTGTTGATGAGGCAATGCCCCGCCGCCGCACCCGCCGGAAAGCAGATATAATCGCCGGCCTTCATGGCATAGGCGGCGTCGCCGACATAAGTGGTGAGCGTTCCTTCGAGGATGAAGACATGCTCTTCCTCGAGAATGTGGTAATGCTTCGGCGAGCTCTGCTTGCCCGCCGGCAACTCTTCGATCGCCACGCCGACATGGTGATTTTCGCCCAGCGCGGCCAGCGACAAATGCCGGTAGCGCACGCTGAAGCGTGGCACGGCGGACCATTCCGTCCATGGCACCGCATCCGATGCGAATGGCACGGGCGGTTTCGCTTCGTCTGCCATCAGGCCTCCTGCTTCTGCCGCCTAATCTCGTCGCGACGGAACAAAGCTGCCAGCTTCCGGCATCGTCGCCAAGCGGTGTTCGCGACGCTCCTGACAGAGCCGGACAGGAGCCGCTGCCTCAGCCTCGGATGGCCTTGCCGGCTTGCTGCAGCAGCTCGAAAGCGGCGAAGCGCTTGGCATGCCAGCCGGCCAGCGTAGCGTCGGGATGATAGACCTCGCCGAGTTCCGACATGCCGGCCATGGCCGCCGCGACATCCTTGTAGGTTCCCGCGGCGACAGCGCCCAGCATCGCCGAGCCGAGCAGCACCGGCTCCGGCGAGGTCGACGCGACCACCACCATGCCAGTCGTGTCGGCCAGCAGCTGGCGCACCAGCGGGCTTTGGCCAGCGCCGCCGCTGACGACGATGGTGTCCACCGGTATGCCCTTCTCATGCTCGGCCCGCACGATCTGGCGCGCGCCGTAGCCCAACCCGCAGACGCCGGCGACATAGAGCCCGACCAGGCTGTCGAGACTGGTGTCGAGATCGAGCCCGGCAAGCAGCGCACGCGCGTCCGGATCGGCGAAGGGCGCGCGGTTGCCGAGGAATTCCGGCACGACATGGATGCCGCCGACCAGGGCCGGCGTCGCCGCGGCTCCCTTACGGCTTTGCGCCTGCAGCGATAGCCAGGCGCTGAGGCTGAGGCCGTCGGCCTGCGCCCTCGCCGTGGCTTCGCCGCTTGCCGGGTGCATGCGCACCAGATGGTCGATGGCCGCACCCGCCGCCGATTGGCCGCCCTCGTTCAGCCACAGGCCCGGCACCATGGCCGAGAAATACGGACCCCAGACGCCGTCGACGAAGGCCGGTTCGGCGGTCGACGACATGGTGCAGGCCGAGGTGCCGAAGACATAGGCCATGCGCGACAGAACGCTGCCGAACGCGCCGCGCGCGCCGACCGTGCCGACGCCGCCGGCATGCGCGTCGATCAGGCCTGCCGCCACCGCGGTACCGCCGATAAGCCCAAGGTCCGCTGCTGCCTGCGCGGTCAGTCCACCACCGAGTGCGGCACCTGCCGGTACGATCTCGGTGCCGATGCGGGCGAACCCCTCATCGGCAAGCGCGCCCAGGCCGATCTTGCGGAAATAGGCCTCGTCCCAGCGGCTCTCATGCGCCAGATACGTCCATTTGCAGGTCACCGTGCAGACCGAGCGCGCAAGGCTGCCGGTCGCACGCCAGGTAAGGAAGTCGGCGAGGTCCAGGAACTGCCAGGCGGCATTGAAGGTGGCGGGCAGGTTTTCGGCCAGCCACAGGAGTTTCGGCGTTTCCATCTCCGGCGAGATGACGCCGCCGACATAATTCAGCACCGCTTCGCCGCTGCGGTTGATGCGGCGCGTCTGCTCGACCGCACGATGATCCATCCAGACGATGATGTTGCGTTCGGCATTGCCGGACGGGCCAACCGGCAACGGCACGCCGCCCTCGCCCAGCACCACCAGCGAACAGGTGGCATCGAAGCCGATGCCGTCGATCGCCTCGGGCGCTACACCCGATTGCGCGACGGCCGCGCGGACGACGATGCACACCGCCCGCCAGATGTCATCGCTCGACTGCTCGACAATATCGCCGGCCTCGCGCCAGACCTCGATATCCTGCTTGGCCGAGGCAAGCAGGTTTCCCGTGTGGTCGAACACCCCGGCCCGCGCGCTGCCGGTGCCGACGTCGATGCCGAGATAGTGGGACATGGGGGAGAAACCTTTGGTTTAGCGAACGGCGAATAGCGAATAGCGAATAGCGAATAGCGAATAGGTAAGTCGTTGGATTCTTCCCTATTCGCTACTCCCTATTCGCTACTCACTTAGAGATCATTGCTCTGCGGCAAAATCACCAGATCCCGGATCGTCACGTTTCTTGGCCGGGTCAGCATGAACATGACG
The DNA here is from genome assembly GCF_040323235.1 of Mesorhizobium sp. M0051. Classification (NCBI taxonomy): domain Bacteria; kingdom Pseudomonadati; phylum Pseudomonadota; class Alphaproteobacteria; order Hyphomicrobiales; family Phyllobacteriaceae; genus Mesorhizobium; species Mesorhizobium sp. M0051. Next base: position 114,112 of record NZ_JAMYUT010000008.1, on the reverse strand, counting down.
GCCTCGGCCACTTCGCGCGGCTGCATCAGGCCGCCGGCGGCGAGCTCTTCCTCGAGCTTGGCCTTCGGCCAGTCGTCTACCAGTGCCGTCACCACTGGGCCCGGCGCCACCGCACCGATGCGTAGCCCGTGCTTGGCGACCTGCCGGCGCACCGTGTGGACGAAGGCCTGCACGGCATGCTTGGAGGCCGTGTAGATCGGCTCCCAGACCACAGGGACCAGCCCGGCGATCGAACTGGTGACGATGATGTCGCCGGTCTTGCGTTCGATCATGTGCGGCAGCACCGCCTGTATCGAACGGAAGCAGGCATTGATGTTGAGGTTGAGCATGCGATCCCAGACGTCGGGATCTCCGGTCGCCACCTCGCCGCCGACATAGGCGCCGGCATTGGCATGGAAGATGTCGAGCTGGCCGGCCTTCTCCAGGATCCGCGGCATCATGGTGGCGACACTCGCCGGCTGCACCAGGTCGATCACCAGCGGGATCGCCTTGGGGCCAAGCTCGGCGCACAGTTTGTTCAGCGTCGCCTCGGCGCGGTCTACCAGCACGACGGTGGCGCCGGCCGCCAGCATATGCCTGGCGCATTCGAGACCGATGCCTGATGCCGCGCCGGTGACGGCGGCAACTTTTCCGGACAGTTCTTCGCTCATGTCTTGCTTCCTGTTGATGGGTTCAGGCCCGGCCATGCGAGACACGCGAGCGGCGTGCCAGCGAGTCGACGATGACTGCGATGGCAAGCACGGCGCCGGTGATCATGTACCGAAGCGACGAGGACAGATCGAGCAGCGTCAGGCCGCTGGCGATCGACTGGATGACGATGATGCCGAGCAGTGCCGAATAGGCGCTGCCGCGGCCGCCGAACAGGCTGGTGCCGCCGATGACGGCGGCCGCGATGGCGTTGAGGTTGACGTCGCCGGTGCCTGCCTGCTGGCTGGCCGAGGCAAGGCGGGCCGCCGACAGCACGCCGCCGAAAGCCGCAAGCATCGAGCACAGCACGAAGGCGCTCGAATAGATCAGCCGCACATTGATGCCGGCGCGCCGTGCCGCCTCGCGGTTGCCGCCGACCGCCGACATCGAACGGCCCCATTTGGTCCGCGTCAGCGCGTAATGCATTGATATGACAAGGCCGACGAACAGACCGAACATCCACGGAATGCCGCGCGCCTGGTTGAGATAGAAGACGATGAGTTCGAGAATGACCGTGATGACGACCGCACGCGTGATGAGACCGCTCGTCGAACGTGCCGACAGGTTGGCGGCGCGGCGGCGCGCAACCGTGCGCAGGCCGGTGATCAGCATGACGATGCCGGGAACGGCCGCCAGCCCGAACGACAAGAATTTAGGCATCACCAGCAGCTGGCCGAAATTCACCAGGTTCGAGCCGTAAGGCAGGTTGATCGAACCGGTCGAGCCGAGGATGTAGAGCTGCAGTCCAAGCACCGCCAGCAGGCCGGCCAATGTCGAGACGAAGCTCGGCATGCCGAGCCGGTTGAACAGCAGCGCATAGAGCGCGCCGATGAAGCCGCCGACGGCGATAGCGGCGAGAATGGCGAGCGCCACCGGCCAGCCCTGGTTGACCCACAGCGTGCCGACCATCGCCGAGGCAAAGCCGCTGATCGAACCGACCGACAGGTCGATCTCGCCAACCATCAAAACGCAGACGATGCCGAGCGAGATGACGCCGACTGTCGAGCAATCGAACAGCAGGTTGACCAAATTGCTGCTCGACAGGAAGATAGGGTTGATGCTGGCGAACACCGTCCAGATGATGACCAGCCCGACGATGACCGGCAACGAGCCGAGATCGCCGGAGCGGACCCGGTCGAAGAACCTGCGGATGGCGCCGCTTAAGCCGGCCTCGTGCTTGACGCGCACGTCGGCGCGGTCGAGCTGCGGTGCGACTGGGGCAGCTTGTTGCACGTCGCGGTTCATGGGCGTGGCTCCTGGGTCTGGTCCTGCCGGGGAGTTTGCTGGGACTGTCTGCGCTCGGCGCGTCGCGACACCGAATTGTTCGACGCGCCGGTGATGGCGCTGACCAGTTCCTGGTTCGAGGCATCGGGGGAGAAGATGCCGTTGTTGCGACCGAGCCGCAGCACGACGATGCGGTCGGCGACAGCGCGCACGTCTTCCATATTGTGGCTGATGATGACGACGCCGAGGCCGCGGTCGCGCACCCGCTCGATCAGATTGAGCACTTCCGCCGTCTGCGCCACACCGAGCGCCGCCGTCGGCTCGTCAAGCAGGATAAGCTTGGGTTCGAGCAGCAGCGAGCGGGCGATCGCCACCGTCTGGCGCTGGCCGCCCGACAGTGAGGCAACGACTTCGCGGACACTGGGGATGCGCGCCGACAGCTCGTTGAGCAGCGTCCAGGCGCGGACTTCCATCGCCACCTCGTCCAGCCGCAGCGGGCTGAGTTCGCGGCCGAGGAAGATGTTGGCGACGATGTCGAGGTTCTCGCATAGCGCCAGATCCTGGAACACGGTGGCGATGCCGAGCGTCAGCGCCGCACTCGGGTCGGCCAGCGTCACCTGCTTGCCGCGATAGCTGATCGTGCCCGAGCTCGGCTGATGCACGCCGGCAAGAATCTTGACCAACGTCGACTTACCGGCGCCATTGTCGCCGACCAGGGCCACCACCTCGCCGGCATGGACATCGAGATCGATGTCGGTGAGCGCCGAGACGGCGCCGAAATGCTTCGAAATGCCGCGCAGGCTGAGCACCAGCTCGCCTGTCGGAACCGGTCCGTTCGGGGTGTCAATCATGCCAGAGACCTTTCAAAGACCGGTTCAAGGATCGAGCGCTGTCTGGCCACCGCCAGGGTGGCCAGACAGCGGAGCGGGCAAGGGTCGCGGTCAGTCCCCGATGCCCAGCTTCTTGCAGCCTTCCGCGTAACGATCGACGCAGAGTTCGGCCGCGGTGTTGATCTTCTTGTCGATGATCTCGGCTTTCAGGTTTTCCTGCGTCACCACCGCCGGCGTGAACAGCTGCGAGGGCGTGTCGTACAGCGTCATCTCGGCCTTCGGCTTCTCGCCCGAAAGCAGCTTGATGGCGACGTTGGCGGCAGCCGCCGCCACGATCTCGCTCGGCTTGGAGATGGTGTTGTACTGGTCGCCGGCGATGATCAGCTGCAGTGCCGCGATCGTCGCGTCATTGCCGGTAACCGGCGGCACCGGATCGACGCCGGCGGCCTTGAAGGCCGCGATGGCGCCGCCACCGGTGCCGTCATTGGCCGCGACCACGCCGAGGATCTTCGGGCCGAAGCGGGTGATCTGGCCGCCGGCCCATTGCTGCGCCTTCGGCGGAGCCCATTCCGGCGTGTCGTATTCGGCCAGGATTTGGTAGCCGCTGTTGTCGAGACCTTCGTGGATGCCCTTCTTGATCAGGCCGGCCGCCGCGTCGGTCGGCGAGCCGTTGATCTGCAGTACGCCGCCGGTCGCCGGATCGACCTTGAGCGCCTTCAGGTGCTCGACCAGCGAGTCGGCGATGGCCTTGCCGATGCCTTCATTGTTGAACGAGACATAGAAGTCGGCCGGTGCTGTCGGGATCGGCCGGTCATAGGCGATGACCTTGATGCCCTGGCTCTGCGCCAGCTTGACCAGCGAGGCTGCGGCGGTCGAGTCGACCGGGTCGAGCACGATCGCCTTGGCGCCTTGCGAGATCACCGAGTTGAACTGCTGCTGCTGGCGCGAGGCGTCGGCATCGGCGTTCTGGTAGAGCACTTTGCAGCCAGGGCACAGCTTCTTCATCTCGGCGGCGAAGCCAGGATAATCATGCTGCTCGTAGCGGGTCGAGGCCTGGTCGGGCATCAGGAAGGCCACGGTGGCGTCGGTGACCGGCTCGGCAAAGGCAGCCGTGCCACCGAGGAGAGAGAGTGCGAGCGCTGCCGCACCGGTCGATTTCCAAGCAAATCTGGTCATTCGAATGTCTCCGTTTCAAAAATGGTTTCACGAAACCTGATCGCCACATGGCGCCAAGCTTGACTTCAAGTCCGACTGTTGCGAGGAGTGCGACCCGCGCCCCTCTGGCGGATCTGCTCGATCCCCAGCCAGCCGTTAACGCATCCTCCTGGGCATGATCGAAGACGATCAGCCACAGTTGCTGGATTTCAGGACAAGCGATCTCCAGCACGGGACGCCTCGAGCGCATCCCGCGTCATTCCTTCCCTAAGTCTCGGCTCCTCCCGGTTCCTCCCTGTTAGGCGGCAATCTCCGCATTGATGTTTTCCGCCAGCAATACCCGGAAACGCGAAGGCGACATGCCCTTCTGCGCCAGGAACCGGCGGTTGAAGTTCGAGATATTGTTGTAGCCAGCGGCGTAGCAGATCTCGGTGATCGACATCTGGCCCTCGCTCATCAACAGCTGGCAGGCGAGGTTGATGCGCAGCCGGTTGACATATTCCACCAGCGCCATGCCGGTGTGGCGACGGAAGCTGCGCGAAAATGCGCTGGGGCTACGCCCGGCGATTTCGGCAAGGTCGCCTTCGCTGAACGGCTCGGTCAAATGACCATTGATGTAGGCCAGCGCCTTGTTGATGCCTGCCGACATGAAACCTGACGGATCGGGAAGATAACCGGCGCTGGTCAGGGTGCGCACATCGCTGGCACGGCTCAGGATATCGAGCACGCCCATGAACAGCGAGAGGCGGCGCACGCCCTGCGCCTCGACCAGTTCGGCAAGCAGCGGCGCGGCAAGCTCGGCCGTCGCCGGCGAGAACAGCGCGCCGCGACGGCTGATTTCCAGGATACCGGCGCAGGCGGCAAGTTCGGGAAGGGCCGCCGTCGATTCGGCGATGAATGCTTCCGAGAACTGGACGACACGTCCGCGCAGCGGCACAGTTTCGCCCGGCGGTACGTCGCTAACCCAGTTGTGCGGCAGATTGGGGCCGGTGAGCACTAGATTGCCCGGCTCGAACTCGCCGATAAAGTCGCCGACGAAGTAGCGGCCGGTGGTGGCGACAACCAGGTGGATCTCGTATTCAGGATGGAAGTGCCAACGCACGGTGCGGAAGGGATAGCCGTGAGCCCACGCCTTGAACGACTCACCGCGTCTGATCTGGACGACTTCCAAGTCCGGATTCATGCCCGTTCCTCCCGGCACCGGTCCAGTCATGCGACCAGTTACAGCGCCCTCTCCGCAGGCCGCGTATGCCGCTCTCTGCAGTGATCAAAGCTTAGGCGGCAATCCCTGCCGCCGCCACCACGGTCTGTCCATCTGACCGATACTTTTTTGACGTTTTTGTGGTCAAAGAGAACGGCTGTCGGGAAAGATGGCTCCGGCTGCAAAGCGCCAAGGAACCCGGAGCCCATGGTTGGGCGGTTTCTTCGAACCATTGGCAACGCCCGAGCGGCCATGCGTCGTCGTCAGCTCACCTCGTGCTGCGCACCATTCGCTACCGCTGCCGGCGGCGACGCCATATCCGGCACAAGTATGTCGTTGCGGCGCGCGAAGGTGACCAGGGTGGCCCGCACCGTCTCCGCATCGATCTCACCGGCGATGCCGGCCCTGCAAGCGTTGAGCGCGACGGCATGGGCGCCATTGCGGCTGGCGGCCGGCCAATCCTGCAGCAGGGCATAGGCTTCCATCACGCTGTCGATCTTCCTCGGAAAACCCATTCCGACCAGAAGGGTGACCGGTTCCTTGAACTGCCCATGATTCATGGCTCGTGCCTCCTCTCGATTGTGCAGGACCTGCGGCGGACCGAAGACCGAAGAGCGCTGCCCGCCGGGGCTAGGGTGGGTGGGGCTGGACGTCTTGTATCGAGGATTGAATAGCCGTTTCGGTGCCGCCGATCGCGCCCGGATCGCCGCCCAGTTCGGTCCTGGCAAGCTCGATCCGGTCAGTTCGAGCTTGGCCGGCCCGACACTGGCCGCGCCGAGCGACGGAACGCATCGGCCCGGCGCCGGCAGCGCCCTGTGCGCCTTCACCAGCGCCTCCAGCCAAGCGACGACGGCAAGCGGAGACGGATTGCGGCCATCAAGCCAGGATGCGACCTCGCTTTGCGGACGGCCAAGTTCGGCCGCCAGGTCGCCCGCCTCCCATCTCAGTATTTTCAGGCATTCACGCAACCGGCCCGCAATCACATCTCCACCTCCACAACAGCAAATGTTTTCCGTCGCATGCAACAGGACGAAGATCGCTAAACAGCGCTCGCCAGTTCAGCCGCCGGCGGACGCCTTGGCAGCGGCCGACACCTGCTGCGCGGCAAGGAACATCAGCGTCGACGCCGCGGTACGCCGGTTCCAGCCGGCGGCTTCGGCCATGTCGAGCAGCCCCGCCAGCAGCGGCTGCAGTGCGCTCCTGCATTCAGTCTCGTAGGCCAGGAATTCCTTTGCCTGATGCGTCGGCGCCGGTACGGCTCCGAGGCCAGCCATTGCATCCATGTATACCTCCACTTTTTTCCGACTGATGCCCGCTCCCCGTGGGGAGCGGGCGGATTGGCCGCGACCTCAGAAGTCCATACCGGCGCCGGCCGGCATGGCCGGGGTGGCGGCTTCCTTCTTCGGCTTCTCGGCTACCATCGCTTCGGTCGTGACGAGCAGGCCGGCGACTGATGCCGCGTCCTGAAGAGCTGCGCGTACCACTTTCGCCGGGTCGATCACGCCCTGGCTGTAGAGATCGCCGAATTCGTTGGTCTGGGCGTTCCAACCCCAGCCGAACTCGTTCCTCTCGCGCAGCTTGCCGACGATGATCGACCCCTCCGCGCCTGCATTCTCGGCGATCTGGCGGACCGGCGTTTCTATGGCGCGGCGAACGATCTCGACCCCGGTTCGCTGATCCGCATTGTCGGTCTGCACGGCATCGAGCGCCTTGGCGGCCCTCAGCAACGCGACGCCGCCGCCGGGCAGCACGCCCTCCTCCACCGCAGCGCGGGTCGCGTGCAGCGCGTCGTCGACGCGATCTTTGCGCTCCCTGACCTCGACCTCGGTCGAGCCGCCGACCCGGATCACCGCGACGCCGCCGGCGAGCTTGGCCAGCCGCTCCTGCAGCTTCTCGCGGTCGTAGTCGGAGGTGGTCTCCTCGATCTGAGCCTTGATCTGGGCAATGCGGCCCTGGATCTCTTCCTTGCGCCCGACACCATCGACAATGGTGGTGTTCTCCTTCTCGATCACCACCTTCTTGGCGCGACCAAGCATCTGCAGCGTGACATTCTCCAGCTTGATGCCGAGATCCTCGCTGATCGCGGTGCCGCCGGTGAGAATGGCGATGTCTTCCAGCATGGCCTTGCGGCGGTCGCCGAAGCCTGGCGCCTTGACGGCCGCGACCTTCAGGCCGCCGCGCAGCTTGTTGACGACCAGCGTCGCCAGCGCCTCGCCCTCGACGTCCTCGGCGATGATCAGCAGCGGCTTGGAAGACTGCACCGCGGCTTCGAGCACGGGCAGCATCGCCTGCAGGTTGGAGAGCTTCTTCTCGTGGATCAGCACATAGGGCTCCTCGAGCTCCACGCGCATCTTGTCCTGGTTGGTGATGAAATAGGGCGAGAGATAGCCGCGGTCGAACTGCATGCCTTCGACAACTTCGAGTTCAGTCTCGGCGGTCTTGGCTTCCTCGACCGTGATCACCCCTTCATTGCCGACCTTTTCCATCGCCTGGGCGAGGAAGCGGCCGATCTCGGCATCGCCATTGGCCGAGATGGTGCCGACCTGCGCGATTTCGTCGTTCCTGGTCACGTTGCGGGCATTGGCCTTCAGCTCGGCGACGATCGCGTCGACCGCCTTGTCGATGCCGCGCTTCAAATCCATCGGGTTCATGCCGGCGGCAACGGCCTTCGCGCCTTCCTGGACGATGGCCTGCGCCAGAACGGTCGCCGTCGTGGTGCCGTCGCCGGCAATGTCGCTGGTCTTGGAGGCCACCTCACGCACCATCTGCGCGCCCATGTTCTCGAACTTGTCCTCAAGCTCGATCTCCTTGGCGACAGTGACGCCGTCCTTGGTGATGCGCGGCGCGCCGAATGACTTGTCGATGACGACGTTGCGCCCCTTGGGGCCGAGTGTCACCTTCACCGCGTTGGCGAGGATGTCGACGCCGCGCAGCATCTTCTCGCGCGCTTCGGTATGGAATTTCACCTCTTTGGCAGCCATTGGATCACTCCTTCATCTAGGCAGCATTCGTTGACTGGTTGGATCTGGAAGGAGCCGTCATGCAGCCTTCTTCACTTGCTCGGCCTGCTCGATCACGCCCATCACGTCGCTTTCCTTCATGATGAGCAAATCCTGGCCGTCGAGCCGGATCTCGGTGCCCGACCATTTGCCGAACAGGATGCGGTCGCCGACCTTGACGTCGAGTTCGGTCAGCTTGCCGCTGTCGTCGCGCGCGCCGGGACCCGTGGCGAGCACCTCGCCTTCCTGCGGCTTTTCCTTTGCCGTGTCGGGAATGATGATGCCGCCCGCCGTCTTTTCCTCGGCTTCGACGCGGCGGACCAGGATACGGTCATGCAATGGACGGAACGCCATTTCGTTCTCCTTTTGGACAAACAAATTTCTACGGCTCCTCCGCGCCGGACCGACCATATCGGACCGGCACGGGGACGCTGCGACCCTTTGCAGCATCGCGCGCGCATATCGAGCTAGTTTGCCGGTTTGCGGTTTCAAGAGCCCGGCCAAAAAAATTTGGCACTCGGGCACTGCGAGTGCCAAAAGCCTGTTAACGCAGGCTTATTCCGCGAGGACGCCCTTATTCCGCGAGGACGGGCCGCCGCTTGAATCTTCCGCCACCACCCAACAAATTATCTCCCCGCCGGCGCCATCGCGGGCGCCGGAACCGCTTACCCTCCTAAGGAGTTGTTCGCAGACGGAGCATATCGATGGAACGACAGGCTTATTCACCGATCACTTCCACCCCGGCCGCCGAAACATCCGACTACGCGCTTGACCGCCTGCTCCAGCCGGCCAGCCACTTCAACCATCCCGAAGAGGTGCTGAGCGACGACACGCTCGACCTGTGGGAAAAGCGTGCCATCCTGTCTTCCTGGGCGTCGGATGCCTGCGCCGTCTATTCCATGCCGGCACTGCGCCAACCGCCGGGCGCCAGCCAACCAGTGTCGTTCGACCAGATCATGGACGCGCTGTTCAAGCTCGACGGCGACGCCTCGGCGCCACCTCATGAGCCCGGCGAGTTCCCTCATCTCTTCGACAGGCTGGGCGCCTGATATCCGACAGAAAGGAGAAACGAATGGTCGCAAGCGTCAGCAAGGAATTCCGCCTCCAGATGGAAGGCTATGGCCTGACCACGGCAGAGATTCACTATCGCCTGCCCGACCATCCGAGCTTGCTTCAGCTCTATGTCTGGCAGGACTACGACCTTGCCCCCGACTTTCCCGAACTCCACGGGTTTTTATCCTACTGGGAGCGCGAACTCGAGGGCCCGCTGCATTCGGTTCGGGTGGCCCACCACCGGCTGATCCGGCCTTCGGAATGGCGGGCCATCGACGGCATCATCGCCATCCAGTAAGCGATTCGCACGGCTCGAGCGCCGCGCTCACGGGAGCCGATAAACGACCCCAGCATCGCCGCGCGAGCGTCCCGGCCTGAGGCTTCGCTCTATGCTCAGATCACTTGGACTATCGACAGTCCAATGACTGAGCATGGCGGTGGCCGAAGAATCGGCTTCAAAGGTTCTTCGCCTTCATGACTTAAGCAACTATATTAGTTGCTGGTGAATTATATTTCACAAACGATTTTGGCGCCAGGATAACTATTTTTGCCGGACTCCACTTCAACCATTGTTTAACTGCCGTGCTTCATTCTGTGTATTGCACCCCAAGGCATGTGAAATTCAAGGATCGCTCGATGCAGATCACCTCGGACCTAACCTTCACGATACAGAAGCTGATGTCGGCCAGAAGCGGTTTTGCCGGCGCCGGCCAGCCGACCTTCGTCAAAGCGGGCACAGCGCTGCGGACCGAGGCCCCGGTCATTCGTCCGGGCGCGACCGGCAACGAGGACGGCATCGAATACGATCCGTTCAGCGGCTTCGGCCAGACCTCCAAGACCGATGTGCCGGCGACTTCGTCCATCGGCGCGGCTTCTACGACTACGGCGGACGACCCCTACATGCTGGCCGGCAAGGCCAATTATGGCGAACTCTATGCCGAGTATACGCGCTTCATCATCTCGATGGTCGAGGCGGACCGCCGGCACGAAGACTCCACCGTTGCGCGCTATTTCATCCCTGCCGGCGAGACGCGGGAAACGGTGATGGCAATGGACGAGCATGACTATATTTGGGCTGTCGAGGACGAGATGGGGGCTGCCGCCGACCGCAGCCCGCAGGCGCAGGCGAACAAGGCGATCAGCAACCAAAGCCTTAACTACGCCGACGCAGGCAGGATGACTTCCGATTCATTGTTCAGCCTGGAGAAGGCATTGCCGGCTCTGAACGCGGCGTTGGCGCGCATCAGTCCCGAGGTCGTTGAGACGCTTCTGCAAAGTATCGGCGACGACCCGAAGCTCCAACGTCTCGCGCAACAGATGACCAAGAACGATATACTCTCTGTCAAGATCGACCTACGCTACGTCGACAGGATCATCAAAGGTATCGAGAGTGGCTTCAACAAGATTGATGGCGATATTCTGGTGAAGAATGACCAAGGCCAGTATCAGCTTGGTGATTTCTCGATCTCGTTCAAGGGCGAGGTGATGCTGACCTCCAAGGACACATTCAAAGCGTTCACGGGCTGAGTCTCGTCGCGGCGCCCGTCGCCTCGGCGTGAAATCTCCATGGGCCTTGGCCGCAAGTCGAAATAGTCGGTTTCGGTTGAGCGATGGGGCGGGAGCCAAATCTCACCGCCGATTGACACCCAAACATCATTGAGCAGACCCAAAATACTTGGTCCGCAGATCATCGATCTCGCCCGCATCATGAGCGCCAAGCACTTCTATCGTCAGGGGGCGGGTCAGGAGGCTCTGTCGCGGAAGCGCGAAGCCGTACTTGTCAGGTTCGAACAGCGGCCCGACCACCTTCACCGGTAGATCGGGATGGGTGTAGGCGTGGTATTCGAGAACGGGGGCATCGGCGATGATTGCAGCGACGTTGCCATTCACAAGACCTTCGACGGCGCGATCGAGCCCAGCGTAGGTGAGAGTTTGCAGCCCCTGTTGCCGGGCAAAATCCTCCTCGACGGTGCCCGTCAGCACACCGACCGGCCTGTCGGTCAGATCGGCGAGGCCATTGATCTTGTTTGTGAGGGAAAGGGTGGTCATCACGCTCGTCACCGACGAGGTGACATAGGCAAGGACAGCGATACCACAGACCAGCCATAGCCCCTGCCAGATACGGCCGACCCAGCCGAACAGGTTCTTTCGCGAAGGCGACTTGCCGGATGTCGCGACCGACATCACTGAATAGAAGCTCTCGGCAAAGCCGTCGCGCCATCGCTTGGGGAAAGCCTCGTCGAACCGGCGATCGAAGAAGGTGAGCAGGACCGTGGCAGCGACAATGATCAGGGCTATCCAGGCATAAGCTTTTAGGAAGCCGGCGTCGCCAAGACCCGCGATCAGGTTGCCGAAGCCCTTTCCCTGATCCGTGCTGATCATGATCCGCATGCCGCCGTCGAACCAGGGCTGGGTGAAGTCGAGCAGTTCGGCCCGGGATTGATTGATCGTCAAATTTGTGACCGCTACGTCGACTTTGCCGGAAGCGGTCGCCAGAACCAGATCGCGAATGGTGTCGAACTGGACGTAGCGATACTGGCGGCCGAGTTTAGCCGCGAGGCCCTCCCAAAGATCGACCGCCATGCCGGTGAACTGCCCCTTGTCTTTCATGACGAAGGGAGGGTTGACAAAGAGGCCGACGTTCAAGGGCTCGGAAGGCTGTTGCGCCTCGGCTGCAACTTGCGGCCACAACAACGTCAGGAGCAGAATGAAGGAGCCGGCTAGCCTGCACCAGGTCCGCATGGCGATCCTTTCCTTGTTGGCATCTCAACCCGGTCGAGGAAGGCAAGGGAATTTCGCCAGAAACCGGAAAGCCTGGCGCGTCCATGGAAGAGCGGCGACCGGCCCTCGCGCGGTGTTGCCGGGCACGTGCAGAACGGTCCGATCGGCTGTTTTGCGGCATGCGGCAGCTCGGAAAACAACCTTTCGTGCCGGCGGCTTTTCTTTCGGATGCATGCAACGGCCTGGCCAGTAACGAAAACAGGCTTTACAACACATCAGGCCATTCCCTATCCAAAAAGAAGTCATTAAGTAATACGCCATTTTCATTTTGGTATGGATTTTAAACAACAATGCGATATATTTGCGAAGCGATATGGATTACAGAAATAAGTTATATTCATATGTTGCCATGATTTTTTGATAACGTCATTTCAGTATCTGCTAAGACATCATCACGAATTCCAGACTATTTTCCATATTATTAAGCATTTGCAAAATTCAACCCGCGCTATGGCGCTTTTTTCTTGCCACAGGCCGACTTCGGATGCAGCTTTTTTGGCAACAGCATCCGGTGATTGCTGCATGCTTGGGCGGACGGGCGCTAAGCATGGAAAGGGGAAATCGACATCCGCTGATGCGGCCTCCCGTGAGCTCGATCCTGCCCGCTCTTCTTTTGAGGCTGTGGACCATCTCCCATCCCAGGCTGCTCTCGGTCGTCGAGCCACACATTTGACGGACACCCGCAGCCGCCAGCCAGTCGAGGAATGAACCATGAAATTCGCGGTCTACGCGATCATCGCCACTGCCTTGGTGGCGGTCGCCGGATGCACCACCGATGACTACGATGGCTGTCGCGGAAACGGCTGCCTGGTCGATCGGCCTCAGCAAAAAAATCGGAAGATCGATGACCGGCCGCAATACGACAGGAACGGCAATCCGAACTTCGATATGCGTGGCCGCTACATCGGCTGCCATGGGCTGGGATGCAAGGTCGACGACCCTGATGATGGCGATCAAAGCATCGACGACAGGCCGCAGTACGATAAGCAAGGCAATCCGAATTTCGATACGCAGGGCAATTACCAGGGATGCCACGGCATCGGCTGCGAGGTCGACACGCCAGCCGATGACAGCTCATCGGACGATGACGATTCCAATTGATAGGCCTCGCGGCCAACAAGGAGGCCGATTATGTCTGAATTCGACAGCCATCGACGTGCCAAGATCGTTGTGATCGGCCTCGCGGGGCTTGGAATGATGCTGACGTCCGCTTTCGCCGCGAATAGCGACTGCCACGGCGTAAAGGTCGATGTGACGAAGGCGCGCGAACAAGAGTTTGGCCCTCTCGTTGCATCGGCGATGACCAACAAGGTCAAACCCGCCCAGGTGAAATTCCAAACGATTCTGGAAAGCGGGAAATGGAGCGCCGTTTATTTTTCTACGCCCGTGGCCGATGATGGCATGATGTTCTTCCAGACAGTCAATGGAAAAAGGCGGTTTCGCGAAGTATGGGGCGGATATGCGGTTCCATCGGAAAAACCTGAATTGGTATCCTGGGCAAAGAAGCTCGGAGTGCCACAAGATCTAGCAAAGTGTTTTGCCAAGACAGTTACGGAACGAAAGTGATAGTCGCCGGTATTGCCGCGAATGATTTTCAGGCCATCGATCATGCAGAAGCCGATCAAGGTGCATCGGTTCAGGGAAACGCAGCTCCATCTTCTTGTTTTGATGGGCCGTCCCCTCACAGCGCCAGGCTCCCCTGCTCCACCTCCTCGGCATTCGGGTCGCCCGGCGCGGTTGCCCAGGCGAGTTCGACCAGCGTCACGGTCCGCCGGCCGACGCCGTCGAGCTGGCAGACGATGAGGCCTTGCTCCTCGATATAGGTCAAGAGGCGTCGGGCGCGGCGCAGCGAGTGGGAACCGTAAGCGCGGGCAATCGCGGCGTCGCTTGGGCACGGCCAGCCTTCCTTCGCCGCACGCGCGATCATCATGAACACGCCTTGCATGTCGTCGGGCAGCAGCGAGGCACGCACCGAGACATCCTGCCAGGCGTCGTCGCCTGCCGCCATGTCGGAGCCGAGGCCGGCGCGGGCGCGCGTCAGCATGCGTCGGAACTCCGGCAGGTCGGGCACGACCGAGGCGAGGCCTTCGATGCGGCAGCGCACGACGAATTCCTGATAGAGCACCCCGATGACGCGAAAACCCGCGTCGGGCTGCGCCAGGATGGCGCGCAGCACACGATCCACGCGCTCACGGCGCTCCGCCAGGTCTTCGGCGCTGATTTGCGGCTCCACCGGCTCGGGGCGGATTTCCAGCGCTGCCGATTTGGCCGCCATCAGCTGATCGAGCAGGTCCGGCGACGCCGTCCGGCGCGGCGCGCGCACGGCCTCTGGGGGCGGGGCGGCCAGGATGATCGCGCGAGCATCCTCCAGCGCCGCCTCCGGCATCGCCATCAGCCGCGGCGTTCCGTTGCGAGGGCTGGTGTCGGTCGGGCCGATGCGAAGCCCCAGCGGACGGCGCGACAGCGCTGGCCCCAGCGCCATGAACTGCCCGCGCTCCAGGTCGCGAAACGCCTCCGCCTGGCGCCGCTCCATGCCCAGGAGATCGGCGGCGCGCGCCATGTCGATATCGAGGAAGGTGCGGCCCATGAGGAAATTGGACGCCTCGGCGGCGACGTTCTTGGCGAGCTTGGCCAGCCGCTGGGTGGCGATGATGCCGGCAAGCCCGCGCTTGCGGCCGCGGCACATCAAATTGGTCATCGCGCCAAGCGAAAGTTTGCGCGCTTCGTCCGACACCTCGCCGGCTACCGCCGGTGCGAACAGCTGCGCCTCGTCCACGACGACCAGCATCGGGTACCAGTGGTCGCGGGCGACCTCGAACAGCCCGCCGAGGAAGGCGGCGGCGCGCCGCATCTGGTTCTCGGCATCGAGCCCTTCGAGATTGAGCACGGTGGAAACGCGATGGATGCGCGCCCGCTCGCCAGCCGCCTGCAGGCCACGCTCGGTGTGCTGCTCGGCATCGATGACCAGATGGCCGTAACGGTCGCCCAGCGAGACGAAGTCGCCTTCGGGGTCGATGATGGTCTGCTGCACCCAGGGCGCGCTCTGCTCCAGGAGCCGCCGCAAGAGATGCGATTTGCCGGAGCCCGAATTGCCCTGCACCAAAAGCCGGGTGGCCAGCAATTCCTCGAGATCCAGGTTCGCCGGGGCGCCCGCTGTCGTGTGTCCCATCTCGATCGCAACGGTCATTTCGACTCAAGGCTCCTTTCGCAGACGGGCTTATCAACTGGGTCACAGCCCGTCGAGCGCGCATGGCCGCCAGTTCCGCGTTGCGCACAGCCGCCCAGACGCGATCCGTCGGGCAGACCCTGTGGATAGTAACCAGTCGTTCACCATAGGCGGGTGTTCCGATTGCAGATATCAGGCATCCGCCTAGCCTGACCTCGCATCGCGTCCCCAACGTGGTGCGTCCCAACCCCGCCCCTGGCGACCGACGTCTTCAAGTTTCTTTCACAGTATATGTCGGTCGCCAATTTCGCCTGGTCCAATCCTGTTCTGACATCATGCCGGACCGCTTTATGGCGCAAACTTTGGGTTGACCCCTTCGGACCGCGAGGCGACACTCCACCCAACGCTACAGGTGCGAGGAGGAATTGTGATGGACGAACCCGAACGGTGGCGCCACATGTCGACGGCGCCGAGGGATGGCAGCCGGATCCTGGTCACGGTGCGCCCATCCGAACAGGGGCCGGCTGAAGTCGATCTCGCCTATTGGTCGCGCGCCGACCAGTTCGCCTCGGAAGGCTGGCGCGCATCGGACTCGTCGCCCGGGCGCGTCATCGAATACGCCGAACCTGAACTGAAATGCTGGATGCCGCTGCCGACAGCCAACCTCAGCCGTGCATCCATGCCGGCGCCGTGGGAAGGCGAAGACGCCCAGCAGTTGGATGGCTCGGGGATTTGAAGAACTGGCCGTACCCAATCGCTGCAGCTGGAGATTAGCCGATCTCCACCCTTGCGGGGGAGATTGGCAGCTTCACGGTCGGCTCCCCTCAGAACAAAAACGCGGCCGTGGCGGGGTTCGGCCCGGTGCGGCCGGAGGTTGAATCCATGCCGCGGATCGTCTGCAGATCCTGCGCATCCAGCTCGAAATCGAAGACGTCGAAATTGGCGGCGATGCGGTCCTGGTGGATCGATTTTGGAATGACGATCAGCCCCTCCTGAAGATGCCAGCGGATGATTGTCTGAGCCGCGGACTTGCCATGCTTTCGGGCGATGCCGGCAATGATCGGATCGTTCAGCAGCCGACCGCTGCCCAGCGGGCTCCAGCTTTCGATGCGGATGTCATGCCTGGCATGGAAGTCCCTGATACCGCGCTGCTGGAACTGGGGATGCAGCTCGATCTGGTTGACGACAGGCGTCACGCCGGTCTCGCCGATGATCCGCTCGAGATGGTCCTGGTTGAAATTCGAAACGCCGATCGACTTGATGCGGCCGGACTGCCTGAGCTCGACCAGCGTCTTCCAGGCCTCGACGTACTTGTCCTGGCTGGGCACCGGCCAGTGGATCAGGAACAGGTCGATCTGCTCGATAGCGAGCTTGTCCATCGTCTCGTCGAAGGCGCGCAGCGCCGCATCGCGCTGGTGCGCACCGTTGCGCAGCTTGGAGGTGATGAAGAGGTCGCCCCTCGGCACGCCGGCGCTGCGGATCGCCTCTCCGACCCCCTCCTCGTTCCGGTAGCCCTCGGCGGTGTCGATTAGACGATAGCTGGCCTCGATCCCCCAACCCACCACTTGCGCCGTGATGTCCTGATCGACCTGCCACACTCCAAGGCCGAGTTGGGGAATGGCGGAACCGTCGTTCAACGCAATTTTTCCAGGCATGGTGGGCTGTTCAGGCATGGTGGGGGATCCTTTGCAAAGATGGTCCGGGCGGTTCGCCCGGTGCCCGCCCTATCTAGGTTCGCTAGAGAGCGGCGGCCAGTCGGCAGGGGACAAATTTGCCACGTGCGATCTGCGGTCCTGATCTTTGCGTCGAAGGATTCGGCCTCACCGCGGCCGGCGCACCGCCCGCACCACCCCGGCAGAGGTGCTGCCGCAGAAGAGCCGGTCGCCGCCATCGGATTCCAGTCCCGAGACGCCCATGCCGGCCGGCATGTCGAGCTTCTCCAAAACCTTGCCTGATTGCGGGTCGACGCGGCGCAAATCGCTCTGGTCGCCTTCCCAGGTGGCGTGCCACAGCTCGCCATCGACCCAGGTCACCCCGGTGACGAAACGGTTGGATTCAATGGTGCGCAGGATTGCCCCGGTCTCAGGGTCGATCTGGTGGATCTTGCGCTCGCGGTATTGCCCTACCCAAAGCGTCCCTTCGGCCCAGGTCAGCCCCGAGTCGCCGCCGCCGCCCGGCGCCGGAATGGTCGCCAGCACCTGGCCGGTATCAGGGTCGATCTTCTGTATCAGGTCGTTGGCAAGCTGGAAGAAATGCCGGCCGTCATAGGCGGTGCCGGCATGTGCCGCGACATCGATCGAGCGCAGCGCCTGCCCGCTTTCCGGATCGAAGGCGTTCAGCCTCTCGCCCGAGGCAAACCAGACATTGTTGCCGTCAAAGCTCACTCCATGCACCCTTTCCACACCGGGAAAAGGCCCGTACTCGTGCAGGACTTCGGCCGCTGAATGTCTCATGTCTTGATCCTCAATGTTTGGTCGTCATCCCGCCGGTCATGTTCGAAGGTGTGTCGAACGTGAGCACCGGAAGCGCAGGAAGCCACTATTTGCAGGCCGGCCTCACCTGAATATCAACACACCTTAGCCGTTCGACAGCGGGGACGGGAGTAACAAGGTCGTCGTGAATCCAGCCACCGGCGGCGTCATCCAGCGGCGCGCCCGCCCATGTCCGAAAAACTGCACCTTGCCCGCCTCGCCAAGCTGCTCCAGCGCCCGCTGCACGCTGCGCTGGCCGATACCAAGCGCCAGTGCCAGCGCAGAGGTCGCCCAGGCTTCACCATCGGCAAGGAAGGCCAGCACCGCAGCGTGCCGCTCCTCGATGGGCCGCGCCAGCACCAGCACCTCACGCTCGTGGCGCGGCGCCAGTGCGAAGCCTTGGCTGGTCGCGCCGATATCGGCCAGCCCCCGCAGTTCGACGCGCAGCCGGCCGATCTCGACCCGCAGCCGCGCCCGATGCGATTCATCGGCGTGCCTGCCGCCGAAGGCTTCGGCGATCAGTCTCGCCCGCGACACATCGCCAGGCCAGGCTTCGGCGAGTGTGCGTGCCAGCGCAAACAGCACCGGGCGCGTGGCCAGCGAGACGGTTGCTTCCTGCTGGCGCACGACATAGCGGAAGCTATCGACCACCAGCGCCGGCGACGCCTGCAACGCCTCGACGTCCTCGAGCAGCAAGGGGCGCTGCTCGCCACCAGCGATCAGCCGCGCCGCCGGCGTGTCCAGCGCCAGGAATGCGCTGTCGACCTCTGCGATCAGGCCCGTAATGCCGGCCCGGCGGGCGGCATGGCGGGCCCACTCCAATGCCCTGCGCGCCCGCTTCGTTTTCAGGCGCCGCATCGCGATGCCGGCGACGGCAAGCTCGTGCGCGGCTCGCGCGGCCGGCGGCAGCGGCGCCGGGTCGAGCCCGGCCAGCACGTCTTCGGCCTCGTCGAGACGGCCGATCAAGAGCAGGCGCCGTACCTTGAGGTGGCCGGCATGCGCGGCGTTCAGCCGGTCGCCGTGCTTTTCCAGCGTTGCGCGCGCCGCGTCGAGCGCCTTGTCCGGCCATCCCAGATCACGCGACACCAGTGCGATCTCGGCCTCGGCGACGACGCATCTGGCGCGCGCCACCGCCTCTTTCGGGCCGAAGCCACGCGCGGCCCGCCGCAGCAGCGCCTTGGCGCGATCGAGATCGCCGAGCTGCGCCATGGCAATGCCGCGCAGCGCCAGCGCCGGCGGATCTTCGCGCAAGGCGACACGATCCAGCGCGCCGAGCGGATCGCCGCCGGCCAGCGCCAGTGCCGCCGCGGTGATCAGCGAGTCCATTCAAATCCCGTCACACTTGTAACTCCCACCCCTGTGTTGCACGCCCTAATTTAAGTCACGGCCGCCAACCAGCAAGCCGTATCGGCAGCGGCACAACAAGGGAAAACCACGCGATGAACGACACTGTCGAGGGCACTGAGCGGATGCGCCACCCCTGCTGCGGCGGGCCGGCTCTTTCAAATCCCGTCACACTTGTAACTCCCACCCCCGCGCTTGACCGACCTATTCTGCCTGACAGCAAGCAACCACACGTCGCAACGGCGCGACAACAGACTGGCAAAGGAGACGACCAATGACCAAGCAGACCGCAATGAAGACCCCGCCGATCGTTTCTAGACAGGATTGGGAAGCCGCCCGCGAACAGATGCTGGTGAAGGAGAAGGCCACGCTGCGCGCCAAGGATGCTTTGGCCGCCGAGCGCCGGCGCATGCCGTGGATGGAAGTCGACAAGGCCTATGTGTTCGAGGGGCCGAATGGCAAGGCGAGCCTGCTCGATCTGTTCGAAGGCCGTCGGCAGTTGATCGTCTACCGCGCCTTCTTCGAGCCCGGCGTGTACGGTTGGCCCGAGCATGCCTGCCGCGGTTGTTCGCTCGGCGCCGACCAGGTCGGCCACCTCGCCCATCTCAACGCCCGCAACACCACGCTCGCCTACGCCTCGCGCGCCCCGCAGGCCGACATTGCCCGGCTGAAGCAGCGGATGGGCTGGGAGATGCCCTGGTACACCATCACCGACAGTTTCGACAAAGACTTCGGTGTCGACGAATGGCACGGCCACAACGTCTTCATCCGCGATGGCGACAAGGTGTTCCGCACCTACTTCATCAACAGCCGCGGAGACGAGGCGATGGGCACCGTCTGGAGCTATCTCGACGCGACGCCGCTTGGCCGCCAGGAGATCTGGGAGGACTCGCCCGAAGGCTATCCGCAGACCCCGCTCTACTCCTGGTGGAACTGGCACGACAATTACGACGCCGGGCCCGACAAGACATGGGAACAAGTGTCGGCCGCCGGCGAAGCCGCGTTCCGGGACAAGGACGGCCAGTAAGGATCTGGCGAGAGCGCTCGGCGCATGCCCCAGCTTGGGTTCCTCGCCCCGCCAAGGCGGGGAGAGGTGGCCGCGTAGCGGCCGGAGAGGGGCTTTCGTAGGGCGCTGTCCCCCCTCTCCGTGTCGGCTCCGCCGGGCCACCTCTCCCCACTCTCGTGGGGCGAGGAACCCAAGTTCTGCCCTCGGTACGGCACAACCATCAGGGAAAAAGACCATGCTCGATATCCATATAGCCACCAGTGGAGCGATCCCCGAAAACATCAATGCGTCCACCCTCGGCATCGCCGATTGGCTATGCCTTGCCGCAGCCCCGACCTTCGCCGTCATGGCGCTGCTTACCTGCATCTTCAGCGGCGATGCGGCCATGCTGTGCATGGGCTCTTCGCCGCTCACCGGAATGGCGGCGATGTATCTCCTCATGAGCGCCTTCCATCTGGCGCCTTGGCTGCGGGTGATCTCCGGCCGGCAAGCCTGATAGGTCTATCGCGCCGCCCCGAATTTTAGACACCTCACACATCGGAGAAAGACAATAAGACTGGTCAGGCTGAGAGCGCCGGGCGGCGGGATCTCCATCGGCAGCCGGGCGGACCAGCATCGCCGCCGTGTTCACGCACTACGAATCCCGGAAGCATTTCGGCAAGGTGTGCCTCGAAGTTTGAGGCGCCAGCAACTCCGACGGCGGGACGACAGGACACCCACTATCCATCAGCAGAAGCTAATTGACAGTCCAAGAGAAACGGCGCTCACTGGCTGGTACAGGTGGATCGCAGCATCAGGCGGGCGACATCGACCGCAGGCATCACCTGAAGCAAATCCCGGGAAAAAGCGCATAGCGCTTTCCCTTGAGAATTGCGTAAAACCAGGGAGGACGCCATGCCAACCGTTATCGGCCATCACAACATCACGAAAGACAGCAAGCACTGGCTCAGTTCACCCAAGCGTAAGGAGCTTTTCGGCTCGCTTGGGATCACCAACATCCGCACTTTCGTCGATCCGCAGAACCCGAAACACGTGGCCGTGATGATGGACGTTCCGGACATGGATAAGATGGCCGCTTTGATGCAGAGTAAGGCAGCAGCCGATGCGATGGCCTATGATGGCGTAGCGCCGGAGTCGCTGGTGATCCTGGTCGAAGCGAAAGGCTAGTTGAGTCGTTCGCTCCAGGGCTTGCGGGATTTGCAACGTTGGCGGCCGCCGCGAGCTGCCGCGCTGCGGAATTGCCGGGGCGAGCGCCGATCACGCGCCGCGCTGTCCACCTGGAAGGACTTGGCGGTGGTCGGCTCCGGCCTGATATTCGAAGAGCATGGCGAGATGGAAGCGAGCGGGCTGCCGGGCGTGCTTCAATTTTTTTCCGTCAAAGGAGCGGACGCGTCCTGACGGCTCCTGTTTCCTTGCCCGGTAACAGCCTAACGCAGGTGCCTGAGCTTGTCGGCATTGCGCATCACATGGATTGCCGCAACGAAGCGCTTCAGGTCGCGATGTCATTGATCGGCAGCCAGGGCTTGGGAAGATCAACCTCCCCAAGCCCGCTGCGCAACTCGATCTCGATGTCGCGGCAGATCTGCGAGATCGGAACATCGTTGGCATTGCCCTCGAAGGGATTGGCGCTGCTTTCGCCGACCTGGTCGAGCGACATATAGGCCCAGCCCAGGAGCGTGCTGAACGGGATCGTCAGCCAGATCGCGATCGGGCCGAGCATGCCGCCCAGTTTGCCCATGTCGGCAAAGACCGGAACCACCCCGAACGGCAACAGGGTGCAAAAGATCATGACGAACATGGAACTGACGATGGCGTATTGCCTTGGATAGGGATTGTTCTTGATACGATCGCAGCGCGCCTGCTGATCATGGAAATCGCGGATCAGCTTGATAAGTTCGACATAGACCTGCGGAGGAATTTTTGCGTCCTTGAGCAACGCATTGACCTGGACCGACTGCATTTCCAAAAGCGCTATCGCCGGCTGAGGCGACTTCAGGACGTCCTCGGCCTGTTCGGCCAACAACGGACGCAGTTCCTCGGCGATCGAACTCGCATCCTCATGGATGCGGTAGCGACGCCGGTATTCGACATTGGCGGCCCGCGCCATGGATTCCCACGGCATCGGCCGGCGTAGGGCGAAGCGCAACGCCGTCATCCAGGCGATATGGCGGTAGATGAGCTGCTTTGCCGTCGGCGCATCGATGAAGTCCCTGCAGAAATTGGACCACAACCGGCTGCTCGCCGTGATTTGCGTAAAGGCCTGCAGCGCGTCACTGCTGCGGGTGAACACCTGCGAATTCTTGAACCCGGCAACGAGTGATACGGTGGTGCCGAGCACGAGCACCACCGGCCATGGCACCGAGAAGCCGGCAATCCCCGGTAGACGGTAGGCGGCGACAGCCAGCCCGCTCACGACCACCATGTAGATGACGCTGCGCCGCGACCATAGCGCGAAATCTATCAACTTGTAGGAACGGCCTACATACATCTCATGCCCCTCAAATCATGGACAGGTCTGGTTGCCGCGCGGTCGGAATCCGGCCGCTCTCACCGTCCCTTTACAGCTCCGAACCGCAACCCGTCCATCAAGAGCTTGACCAGCCGGCGCGAACGGTCGCGCCATTCCGGCGTATCGGGCGCCGAGTAGATGCCGGACAGCGCGTGCAGCACGTCGGACGCGTCGACGTCGCCGCGAATGGTGCCGTCGGCCACCGCGGCTTCGACCAGTTGCCGAAGCGCCTGCGAGACCCGGCCAGACGTGTCGGAAAACAGCGTCGAATTGGTGTTGAGCAGGATGCGCAGGCTGGTCGCCAGGCCGCGCTTGGTGGCGATGTAATCGACGAAGCGCTGCATCCACTGTTCCAGCGCCACATCGGACGGGTGTTTTTCGGCGAGCTCGCCGGCGGCCGCGCACAGCGCCTCCACCTCGCGCCGGTAGACCACTTCGACAAGGTGCTCGCGCGTCGGAAAATGTCGGTAGAGGGTCCCGATGCCGACGCCGGCCTGGCGCGCTATCTCTTCCAGCGAGGCATCGATACCGTGCTCCGCAAAGACGGCTGCCGCCACCTCGACCAGCCGGTCGCGGTTGCGCTGTGCGTCGGCGCGCAACGGCTTTGCCTCCGTGCCTTCGGCCTTCTCTTTAACGATGACGGACGGCTCCACGGCCACTTTTTTCTCCACTACCGAAATATAGGGCTTGAACCCATCCGGGTCAGCCCCCAAGTAATAAACGGAGGCACCTCCGTTTTAGTGGAGCACCTTTATCATATAATCAGGGGAACCGGTATGTCACGTCTGCAAAATGCCGAGCGTGTAATCTCCCCCCTCGAGGGGGAGATGTCGCCGAAGGCGACAGAGGGGGTCGGCTCGACTGGGCGCGACCTCCTGCGGCAGATGGAAGTTAGCGCTTTACGTCCGGCGACCCCCTCTGGCCTGCCGGCCATCTCCCCCTCAAGGGGGGAGATCACGCCCTTCGCGCCCTTGCCCTCGCCCGACCCAACACCAATTCATCCCCATCCGCGTCAAGCAACTGGAGCCAGACGCCCATGACCAAGACAACAATTCCCGTCCATCTCGATATCAACGGCCACCATCACGAGTTGCAACTCGAGCCGCGAGTCACGTTGCTCGACGCCTTGCGCGACCGGCTCGGCCTGACCGGCACCAAGAAAGGCTGCGACCACGGCCAGTGCGGCGCCTGCACCGTGCATGTCGACGGCGAGCGCGTGCTGGCCTGCCTGACGCTGGCCGCGCAAGTCGAGGGTCGCACCGTCACCACCATAGAGGGGCTTGCACGTGAGGGCGAACCGCATCCCGTGCAGGCTGCCTTCCTCGAACAGGATGCCTTCCAGTGCGGCTATTGCACGCCAGGCCAGATCATGTCGGCGGTGGCCTGCATCCGCGAGGGCCATGCCGGCTCCGATGACGAGATCCGCGAATACATGGCCGGCAATCTCTGCCGCTGCGGCGCTTATCCGCACATTGTCGCCGCCGTTCGCCAGGCTGCATTGGAGGTCGCATCATGAGGGATTTTTCCTATCTGCGCGCCGGCTCGGTCGATGCGGCAAGACAGGCGGCCGCCCTACCCGGCGCCATGCTGTTCGCGGGCGGCACCACGCTCATCGACCTCGCCAAATGCGGCGTCGCCGAGCCCGAGACACTGGTCGACATCACCCATCTCAAGGGGCTGAACGGCATCGAGCTCAGCGAGAGCGGAGCCACCATCGGCGCGCTCGCCAAGATGAGCCACGTCGCCGACCACGACGGCATCAAGAGCCGCTTCCCAGCCGTCTCGGAAGCGCTGTGGCAGGCGGCTTCCGCACAGATCCGCAACATGGCGACTATCGGCGGCAATCTGATGCAGCGCACGCGCTGTCCTTACTTCCGCGATCCGGCGAATTTCCCCGCCTGCAACAAGCGGGAACCCGGGAGCGGCTGTTCGGCCATCGGCGGTGTCACACGGGGCCATGCGGTGCTCGGCACCAGCGAAGCCTGCATCGCCATGTATCCGGGTGACCTCGCCGTGGCGCTGGTCGCCTTCGATGCGATCGTGCATCTCGGCGATCGCCAGGTCCCGGTGGACGATTTTTTCCTCTTGCCCGGAACGACGCCGAACAAGGAACACGCGATCGAACCGGGCGAGATGATCACCGCCATCGAGATCCCCGGCTCGGCCTCTGCGCGGCGTTCGACCTATCTCAAGATCCGCGATCGGCAATCCTATGAGTTCGCCGCGGCGAGTGCCGCCATCGGCATCGAGTTCGAAGCCGATGGGCGCACCATCCGTGACCTGCGCGTCGCGCTAGGCGGCGTCGCGACCAAACCTTGTCGGGCGCGAGCCGTGGAGGATGCGCTGAAGGGCAAGATGCTGGAACCAGATGCGGTTCGCGCTGCCAGCCTGCTCGCGATCGAAGGCGCCGTCGACCATGGCGCCAACCATTACAAGCTTGAACTGGCGCCGCGCGTTGTCGCGCGCGCCATCCTCAAAATGGGAGAGACGGCATGACCGTTCACAACATCAGACATGGTGATGCATCCGACGGCGCGCTGGCGGAAGTCGTCGGCGGCCGTCTGTCGCGCGTCGACGGCCCGGCCAAGATCACCGGCACAGCCAAATACGCCGTCGAGCGGCAGCTCGAAGGCCTCGCCTACGCCGTGTTGGTCGAAAGCACGATTGCCTCGGGCAAGGTGCGCGAGATCAACGCCAATGCGGCTGAAGCAGCACCCGGCGTGCTGCAAGTGCTGACGCCGGACACCATCATCAGCCTGAGGACCGCCTCGGACTGGTTCGGCACGCCGCCGCCCGACAAGCCCTATTGCCCGCTGGCGCGCGACATCACCTTTTCGGGCCAGCATGTCGCCGCTGTCGTCGCCGAAACCTTCGAGCAGGCGGTCGCCGCGGCAGCCCTCATCAAGGTCAGCTATGACGAGACGCACGCCATCGTCGACCTTAGCGACGCCAAGGCCGGCGACGGCATCCCGATCGACGCCATGACCAAGGAATGGGGCGACGCGCAAGCCGCTTTCGCCTCGGCCCCAGTGCGCATCTGCGCCGCCTACAACACGCCGCGCGAATACCAGGCGCCGATGGAGCCGCATGGCCTGATCGCCCGCTGGGAGAGCGACCGCCTCACCGTATGGGAGCCGAGCCAGTGGCTGGACGGTATGGCGCGCACCTATGCCGAATGGTTCGGCGTGCCGTTCGAGAATGTGCGCTTGGTCTCGCCCTATATTGGCGGCGGCTTCGGCTCCAAGGCACTGGCGCTCAGCCATGGCGCGGTGGCGGCATGTGCCGCCAAAATGCTCGGCCGGCCGGTGCGGCTGGTGATGACGCGGCCGCAGACCTTCACCGGTTACGGCGGCCGCGCCGCGACGCGCCAGACGGTAACGATCGGCGCCGACCGGCAAGGAAAAATCCAGTCGATCGTGCATCGCGGCGTCAATGAAACATCCATCGACGGCATGTGGGTCGAGCCGCTCGGATCGGTCACCTCGATCATGTACGCGACGCCGAATTTCTCGTCCAAGCAGAATGTCGTGCGGGTGAATTCTGTAGTGCCTGGCCCCATGCGCGCGCCGGGCGAAAACCCCTCTGCCTTCGGCATCGAAAGCGCCATAGACGAGCTCGCTTACGAGGTCGGCATCGATCCGCTGGAGATCCGGCTTAGGAACTATGCCGAACAGGATCCGGAAGCGAAAAAAGCCTGGTCGACCAGGCAGTTGCGCGAGGCCTTTGCCGCTGGCGCGGAACGCTTCGGCTGGTCCAGGCGCACGCCCGAACCGCGCTCCATGCGCGACGGCAATCAGCTGATCGGCTGGGGCGTTGCGGCGGGCACCTATCCCGTGCGGCGCGCCTATGGCGAGGCGATCGTGCGCATCCTGGCCGACGGCTCGGTCGAGGTCGAAAGCTCCTCGATCGACATGGGCCAGGGCACCTACACCATCTTGGTGCAGACCGCCGCCGAGACGGTCGGGGTGCCGGCCGACCATGTCGTGGTGAAGCTCGGCGATTCGCGCTTGCCCCGCGCCGGCGTCGCCGGCGGCTCGCGGCTGGCCGGCGTGATGACCGGTGCGGTCCATAAGGCGGCGACCTCGGCGCTCGACCAGTTGATCGGGCTGGCGATCAGCGATCCACGCTCACCCTTCCACACGCTGCAGGCCAACACTTTGGTTGTCGCCAACGGCCGTATGTCGTCGCCACGCGGCGACGGGCCTGATGTCTCGATCTCCGAGCTGCTCAAAAGCGTCGGCCGCGACCACATCGAGGCCACCGGCGACACCATGCCGGCCAATTCGACGCCAGAGGATCGCTACAAGAACTACACCACCATCGCCATGGCGTTGCCGCACACCGAAGGCGACTATTCCCGCCACTCCTGGTGCGCGCATTTCATCGAGGTGCGCGTCGATGAGGATTTCGGCACGGTGCGGGTGTCACGCGTGGTGTCGGCGCTGGATTCCGGCCGGCTCTACAACCCGAAGCTCGCCGAAAGCCAGTGGAAGGGCGGCATCATCATGGGCATCGGCCAGGCGCTGCTCGAAGAAGGCATCGTCGACCGCCGCCATGGCCGCATCGTAAACAACAACCTCGCCGATTATCTGGTGCCGACCAATGCCGACATTCCCGACATCGAGGTAATCTCGGTCGGCATCCCCGACCTGCATTCCTCGGTGCTCGGCGGCAAGGGTGTCGGTGAACTGGCCATCGTCGGCGTCGCCCCCGCGATCGCCAACGCGGTGTTTCATGCGACGGGCAAGCGGGTTCGGGATTTGCCGATCACGCTGGAGAAGCTGATCTGAGGGTGAGAGCGTGATCTCCCCCCTTGAGGGGGAGATGGCCGGCAGGCCAGAGAGGGTCGGTTCGACTGGGCTCGGCCCAATGCAGCAGATCAGGTTGGCGCTTCACGCGAGACGACCCCCTCTGTCGCCTTCGGCGACATCTCCCCCTCGAGGGGGGAGATTATCCGCTTCACCACCACTCCAACCCGAACACCAGCTTGCCGAAGTGCAAGCCGCCGGCGGCCATGTGGGCGTAGGCTTCGGCCGCTTCATTCTGTGAAAACACCTTGTCGACGACCGGGTCGATCCTGGCCGCACCGATGGCGCGGACGGCGTCGCGTAGGTCGGACACCGATCCGGTGTTGTTGCCGACCACTTTCAGCGCCTTGATGATGATCGGCAGCAGATTGATCGTGGCCTCGGCGCCGGTGACGAAGCCGATGGTGAACAGCGTGCCGCCGGGCGCGGTGGCGTTGATGGCGCGGGCAAAGGTTGCCGTGCCGCCGGTCTCGACGACGAGGTCGGCGCCGAGGCCGCCCGTCAGTTCCAGCACCTTGCCGTCCCAGTCAGGCGTCGCGCGGTAGTTGATGAGATGATCTGCGCCCAGTGCCTTCGCCCGCTCCAGCTTCTCGTCCGACGACGAGGTGATGATGACGGTGGCGCCGGCAGCTTTCGCAAGCTGCTGGGTGAAGATCGAGACGCCGCCGGTGCCGAGCAGCACGACGACCGAGCCCGGCCCGACATCGGCGGCGCGGATCGCGTTCCAGGCGGTGGTGCCGGCGATCGGCAGCGTCGACGCCGCCTCGAAGGAGAGATGCGCCGGCACCGGCACGACCGAATTTGCAGGCAGCGCGACATATTCGGCCAGCGACCCCGGCAGCGAGATGCCGCGCATCTGCCTCATCTCGTAGGGCCGCGGCCGGCCGCCGATCCAGCGGGGCTTGGCATGGGCGACGACGCGATCGCCGGCTGCGAATCCCGTAACCCCCTCGCCCAGCGCGACGATCTCGCCGGCGCCGTCGGCGACCGGGATGAGCGGAAAGCTCGGTCCGGGATAGTTGCCGCTCGCGACCGCGACATCGACGAAATTGAGGCTCGCCGCACGCTGGCGGATCAGCACCTCGCCGCGCTGCGGTTCGGGGGTGGCAATGGTGGCGGCGCGGAAGGCGTCCAGCCTGGGTTGGCTCAGCTCGATGGCTTTCATGGTTTCACTCCTGTGGGACGATTGATGGCTTGAGTGCATCTAGCTGCTGCGGTATTTCTGGATAATCCCTGCTTTTTACATTTGAGTACTGTAATCTATGCAGCAATCTCGCGAACCGTTGACCCTTGCCGAAATGGCTGCTTTCGCGGCCATCGCGGAGGCCCGTTCCTTCACCAGGGCGGCGGCGCGTGTCGGGCGCGACTCGACCATCCTGTCACGGCGCCTGCAGTCGCTGGAGGAGCGGCTCGGCGTCAGGCTGCTCCATCGCACGACGCGCAGCGTGTCGCTGACCGAGGCGGGTGCCGAATTCATGGTGCGGGTGCGCGCCATCCTCGCCTCCGTGGACGAGGCCGAGGCTGCCGCGTCGGCGCATGCCGGCGGAGGCCCACGCGGCCTGCTCAGGCTGGCGCTGCCCGGCACGTTCGGGCGCATGTGGATCGGGCCGCTGCTGCCGCAATTCCTTGCCGAGTTTCCCGATGTCCGCATCGAGGCCGAATTCTCCAACCGCTTCGCCGATCTGGTCGCCGAGAATTTTGATGTCGCCGTGCGGCTCGGCGCTCTGGAGGATTCCCGCCTGGTGGCCCGCAAGGTGGCGACACGGCGGCGACTGCTCTGCGCCGCCCCCTCCTATCTCGCCCGAAGGGGCAGGCCGGAGACCCCGCAGGGGTTGCTCGAACATTCCTGCCTGGGCTTCAGCGGTTTTCAGACCTTTCCAGCCTGGGAGATGACCAACCGCGAGGGCCGAAGCGTGCGCGTCGAGGTGTCCGGCCCGTTGGTCACCGATGATGCCGAGGTGTTGGTCGATGCCGCCGTGCAAGGCGTCGGCCTGATGATGAGCACGGACTGGCTGGTCGGCCGCGAACTCGCCGACGGACGGCTGGTGCCAATCCTGGAGGATTGGACGCTGGCCGACGAAGGCGCGATCTATGTCGTCACGCCCTCAGCCAAGGGACAAGCCGCCAAGACCCGCGCCTTTGCCGACTGGATCGGCAAGCGCTTCGCGCCGGAACCGCCCTGGCGGCGGTGAGAGTTGGCAAAGTGATTGGCCGGCAGGCAGAAGGGGGCGCCGTCCGGTGCAGGCGCAGTACCCTTGCCGCATTGCGCAACGTCGAGCAGATCGGCAGGTACGGGTGGCGTTCGAGCGCGACCAGTTCTATCCGGTCTCCTGTCCGGATCGCACCATTTGGCTAACCGGCGCCGATATGGGCGCCATCACTGAGGTGCAAGCGGCGTGCCTATGTCCGAAACGAGCTTGACGAGATCGGCTTGGCGTCTCGTGCTGGTTTTGGCGAAGATTCGGTTGAGGTGGGTCTTCAAGGTGTTTTCGCCGATGCCGAGCGCCAGCGCGCTCTTCGACGCGGACAATCCGCTGCCGATGCGCAGCAGAACCCGCGCCTCCGCGGGCGTCAGGTCGAACAGCGCGGTGAGAACGGCTTCCGGAAGTGGAGAAGAAGACGTCGTGGTCGAAACGAAGACAGCGGCACATGCCGGCCGGAAAGCCGCGCGCGCGGTTCCCTCGGTCAGCGGCAATACATAGGCGACGGCGGGCGGCTGACCGGGAGCCGAAATGGGCAGGCCTATGCCGCGGGAGCCGAGCGAAGCGTCCTCGCTCGCGGCACTGGCGATTGCCTCCAGCAGGGCGCGGGCTGTCACCAGGTTCTGCGCCTGGAGCAGGCCGTTCCTGGAAAGAATGGGGCCTTGCGCCGAAAACATTCGATCGGCCGCCCCATTGGCATGGAGGATTTTTCCGTTGGCGCCGGTAAGAACGACGGGCACAGCGAGATGGTCGAGCGCTTGGCGATAAAGGTTGGCGGTAACGCGGGCCTGATCGAGCAGGTCTCCAATCATCGAAGCGCGGCGCAGATGCGGCGAGAGCAATGCCAGGAAACGCTGTTCCTCGATTGAGATGACCTCCCTGCTGGCCCGCGTGGTGCAACCCATGAGCCCGATCCGGTCCGGCGTATGAACGAATTTGGTGATGCAGGCCTCGCGCAATCCCTGCGGTTTGGCCCAATTCTGGAAAAATGGCGTCTCCTGGAGTTCGGCTTCGCTCATATGCGACAGCGTCGCAACAGGCGTGTCGATGTCGCCGACGATCGCGGCCTTCAGTCCGGGAATTGCGTCAAAATCATAGTCCTCCTGGAGCACGCGCATTTGCACGGGATCCCAGGGCGATTGAGCCGCGAAGCGGCCACGATTGCCGGCAGTGCTGGCAAGCGCGATGGTGGTGTAGGCCGCGTCGACCGCCTCTGTGATCCGGGTCATTACCCCGGCCCACCCGTCGGGGTTCAAAACGCAATCGTAGATATCGCCGATAATCGAGGAAAGGACGTCGCTGCTCAGCCTCTCCATCATGCCTCCTGCACGCCCCGATCTCGCTTCGGAGGATTTCGCGAAGTCACACTTTTGGGTGACGCCACGCGTGGTTGAACTCGATTAAGGATATAAATTCGATCAGTTGACACCAGGCGGCCATTGTCGCTGGTTATTCTTGAAATGGAAAGCATCGCGCTCGCTATATTAGAGAACGCAAATATATCGGGTACACAATTGCCACAAAAGACGGTGTTTTCATCGGCTCAATTGCCCTCGCATCTCAGTGATCGCGATCGATTTTCCCTCTGGCAAGACATCCACCTCGCGGAGATATGGTCGGTCGAATACGGCATGTCGGACAACCTGCCTTTCGAAGCCGCGATCGAAGCCACGGCTGTCGGGTCACTGGTTCTTGGCCAGATGTCCGGAACGATCAAGCATGCAACGAGGAAGGCAAGCAATATCGCCGATGACGGCAACGACGGTTATCTCCTGCTGATCAACAAATCCGACACGCTGCTGACCGGCGCACAGGTCGGCCGCGACTATGGTGTCGGACAGGGTGAAGCGGTCCTGGTGACGGCATCGGAAGCGCTGAAAATGCACGGTTCCGACAGCAATGTGTGGACAAACGTGGTGGTCCCCCGTGCAGTCCTCACCCAGGCCTTCCCGCAGATCGACGACAGGCTGGCGTTGAAGATCGGCGCCGAGAACGAAGCTCTCGATTTTCTCAAGCGTTATTGCCAACTTCTTGAAACCGGCCGCCCTCTCGTCTCGCCCGATTTGATAGCGCACGCGACGCAGACAATCGTCGATCTGATCGGCCTGGTGACAGGCGCCAAGGGTGAGCCCGCCGAACTGGCCGGCTTGCGCGGGCTGCCAGCAGCCAGGCTGCAGGCGGTGCTGGCAAAGATTGCCGAGAATTTTTCCAACCCCGGCATCTCGGCGCAGGGCGTCGCGCAAGAACTCGGCCTGTCCGCGCGCTATGTTCAAGATCTCCTGCAGGAGACCGGCATCAGCTTTTCCGAGCGCATTCTCGAACTTCGCCTGCAGCGCGCTCATAAGCTGCTTTCGCAGAGACAGAATAGCGAGATGCGCGTCAGCGAAATCGCCATGATCAGTGGCTTCAGCGATGTGTCGTATTTCAACCGCTGCTTTCGCCGCCGCTTCGGCTACACGCCAACGAGCGCCAGGTAGAATCCGGATACCGGAAACACGACGCGATTTCCGAATCCCTCTCCGTCAAAAGCCGAGATCCCGCGGCGATCGATGGCGCCAAACTGCCACAGTGCGCGGAAAAAGCACGGCACTTCGCTCCAGTCCAATTCCATTGCGGTCCTGCCCAAGACAACAGCTGGGCTCCAATGACATGTCAGCCTCAGGGTGAAACGACTATCATGTCAGGGGTTTGGATGCCGCAGAACACATTTGGAGGCCGCAAGGCAAAGGCGTTGAAGTATCTGGCGCTGACGTCGACCGCTCTGGTCGGTCTTGGCCAGCCAATCGCCGCCACCGCCGCCGATATCTGGTTCGGCACCACCTCCACGGATTGGTTTACGGCCGGAAACTGGAGCGCTGGGTCGGTGCCGACGGCGGCCGATATTGTATATATCAGCACAACGACACCGAATCCGACTGCTATCAACGCTGGCAGCGCTTTTGCGGACGATATTTACCTTGGCTTTACAGGTTCTTCGGACGGCAGCCTTGTCATTTCGAACGGTACGTTGACGAGCGGCCGAGCATTCTTATCCTGGGGGGATAACTCGACTTCTGACGTCACCGTAAATGCGGGTTCCTCGTGGACCAGCAGCAGCAGTCTGGTGGTTGGTAGTTTCGGGCTGGCTACGCTCGATATCCTCAATGGCGGTGTCGTGACGGATGTTGTTGGTATTGTTGCCGGCGGCAGCAACGCTCAAGGAGTCGTAAAGATCGACGGCGCCGGCTCGATGTGGCTTAACAGTGATAGCCTCACGGTCGGCGGTTCCGGCGTTGGCGCGGTAACGGTTTCCAACGGCGGCAAGGTCAGCAGCGACAGCGCCTATATTGGCCGATATTCAGGTTCGACCGGCTCGGTGACGATCGATGATGCGACCTGGACAAACAATGGAGCGCTCTATGTCGGCCATGATGGCGACGGCGAGCTGGTAATCAAGAACGGCGGTGTGGTTAGCAATGCTGATGGCATAATGGGCTACAGCACCGATTCAAACAGCCAGGTGATAGTCGCTGGCGCCGGCTCGACCTGGGC
Organism: Mesorhizobium sp. M0051; assembly: GCF_040323235.1. Classification (NCBI taxonomy): domain Bacteria; kingdom Pseudomonadati; phylum Pseudomonadota; class Alphaproteobacteria; order Hyphomicrobiales; family Phyllobacteriaceae; genus Mesorhizobium; species Mesorhizobium sp. M0051. Next base: position 81,146 of record NZ_JAMYUT010000008.1, on the reverse strand, counting down.
CAATAGCGGGTCCTTGACCGTCGGCGATTCCGGCAAAGGCTTTCTTGTGATCGACCAAGGCGGCGCGGTCAGCGATGACTTGGCCCATGTCGGCAACGCGGTGGGCTCGACCGGCATTGTGTTCGTCGACGGTGCCGGCTCGACCTGGACCAACAGTTCCGCCCTGTTCGTCGGCGAGCAGGGCACCGGCGCTCTGGCGATCACCAATGGCGGCGCGGTCAACAGTGATCTGGGCTTCGTTGGCTATGGTGTGGATTCCGTCGGCACGGTGGCGGTCGATGGCGCGGGTTCGAAGTGGACGAACAGTTCGGATCTGTTCGTAGGCGGTGGTGGCACGGGCAAGCTGACGATTTCGAATGGCGGTGCGGTCAGCAGCGCCAAGGGCTATGTGGGCTACAACTCGACCGGCACGGTGACGGTCGATGGTGCCGGATCGAAGTGGACGAACAGTTCGGATCTGTTCATTGGCGGTTTCGATACAGGTAGCCTGACGATCTCGAACGGCGGCACGGCCAGCAATGGCGGGGGCTATCTTGGCTACGCTGCCGACTCGGCCGGCACGGTGGCGGTCGGCGGTGCGGGATCGAAGTGGACGAACAGCGGCGACCTCTATGTCGGAGGTTTTGGCACGGGCGCGCTGACGATCTCGAACGGCGGCGCGGTCAGCAATGGCTCGGGTTTCGTTGGCTACACGGCGGACTCGGCCGGCACGGTGTTCGTCGACGGTGCCGGCTCGACCTGGACCAATAGCGGCGATCTGTATATTGGTAAGGGCGGCGCCGGCACGCTCCATGTCTCAAACGGCGGTGCTGTGTCTGACGTCAATGGACTTGTTGCGGTTGATACAGATTCCTCAGGCGCGGTAACTGTGGATGGCCCGGGATCGACCTGGACCAACAGCGGCTATCTTGAGGTAGACGGCAATGGCACCCTCGCCATTACCCAAGGCGGCACGGTCACCAGCAGCAGCGGCAGTGTCGGCAGTGGTCCGGGAACGACCGGCACGGCCACCATTGATGGCGTCGGCTCGAATTGGACCGTCGCCAGCAGTTTGATCTTGGGAGTGGCCGGAGACGGTGTCCTTGCCATCAGCAATGGCGGCCTGGTGTCCGATGTCAACGGGCTTGTCGGATACTACGGTGGGTCCAGCGCATTGGCAACAGTCGACGGTTCTGGGTCCAAGTGGTTAAACAGCGGCGATTTATCGGTTTTAAGCGTCGGCACGGTGTCCGTCACCAATGGCGGCGAGATCACCGACACCAATGGCAAGATTGGGACAAATGGCGGTGATATCGGGACTGTCAAGGTTGATGGCACGGGGTCGAAGTGGACGAACGGTGCGGACCTTTACGTCGGCATCGACGGCGCTGGCACCCTGACCGTCGCCAATGATGGTGCGGTTACGGTTGCCGGAAACTTGCTCATCGCTGATCAGGCCGGGTCCACCGGCACAGTGAACATTGGCGGCGCGGCAGGCGCCGCGGCGACGGGCGCCGGTGTCCTCGGCTCGGCCACGTTCCAGTTCGGCCTCGGCACCGGTGCGCTCAATTTCAACCATACCAATACAAATTATGCGTTCGATGCCGGCATCAGCGGGCTGGGGACGATCAACCAGATCGCCGGCAATACCAACCTGACAGGCAATTCGAGCGGCTTCACCGGCGCCACCAATGTGAGCGGCGGACGGCTGGCCGTGAACGGATCGCTGGCGAGTTCGCTTGTGACCATCACCGGCGGCATGCTGGGCGGCAACGGCACGGTGGGCGGCATCGTGGCACAGTCGGGCGGCATCATCGCACCGGGCAATTCGATCGGCACGCTCAATGTCGCGGGCAATGTCGACCAGGCGGCGGGCTCGATCTACCTGGTCGAACTGACCTCGACCGGCACGTCCGACTTCCTCCATGCGGCGGGCGCCGCAACGATCGACAGCGGCGCGCTGATCGACGTGGTCAAACTCGACGGCGCACCCTATGTGGGGGGCACGCATTACACGGTGCTGCAAGCCGATGGCGGCGTCACCGGGACATATACGTTTGGCGGCAACACCGGGACGGCTTTCCTCGGCCTGGTCGACAGCTACGACGCCAACCACGTCTACCTCGATGTCGTCCAGAAGACCTTCGCCTCGGTCGGCCTGACGCCCAACCAGATCGCCACCGGCACCGGCGCCGAAAGCCTTGGCAGCGGCAATCCGCTGTTTGATGCTATCTTTGCCTTGCCGAGCGAAGCCGCCGCGCAAGATGCCTTCGACCAGCTCTCCGGCGAGATCCATGCCTCGGCCAAGGGCATGTTGCTGGAGGACAGCCGTTTCATCCGCGACGCCGCCACCAGCCGCATCAGCGCCGCCTTCGGCGATGCCGGCAGCACTCCTGCCCTGCCCGTCATGGCCTATGGCGAAGGCGGGCCTGAAATGGTCGCCGCCGACACCGACCGTTTCGCCGTCTGGGGCCAGGCTTTTGGTTCCTGGGGCAATACCGACAGCGACGGCAACGCCGCCGCCTTCGACCGCTCGACGGGCGGCCTGCTGGCCGGCGCCGACACCCAGCTCGGCACCTGGCGCGTCGGCCTGCTCGGCGGCTACAGCCATTCGTCCTTCGACGCCGATGACCGCAATTCATCGGGCAAGAACGACAGCTATCATCTCGGCCTCTATGGCGGCACCGATTTGGGCGCCATCGCCTTCCGCACCGGTGCGGCCTACAGCTGGAACAGCCTCTCGACAAAACGCGCCGTCGCTTTCAATGGTTTCGCGGACGGGCTGTCGGCCGACTACGATGCCGGCACGGCGCAAGCGTTCGGCGAACTCGCCTACAAGGCCGATGCCGGGCACTTCAAGTTCGAACCTTTCGCCAACCTCGCCTATGTCAGCGTGCACACCGACGGCTTTACCGAAACCGGCGGTGCGGCGGCGCTGACCAGTGCCGGCTCAACCACCGATGCAACCTTCACAACGCTCGGCCTGCGTGCTTCCACCGATTTGGGCCTCGGCGAGATCAAGGCCACGGCGCGCGGCATGCTCGGCTGGCGCCATGCCTTTGGTGATGACATCCCGACCTCAAGCTTCGCCTTCGCCGGCGGCGATCTCTTCACCATCGCCGGCGTGCCTGTCGCCAGGGACGCAGCAGTGGTCGAGGCTGGCCTCGACCTGAACATGTCGGCCAATGCCACGCTGAAGCTCTCCTACACCGGACAGTTCGGCGGCGGCACGGTCGATCAGGGTGCGAAGGTCAATCTCGGCTTGAGGTTCTGACCGACGCGAAGGATGGGGGCAATTCTCGAACGGCGGAGGCGCCGGAGAAGCACTCGCGGCATGAGCCTTTACGGTCCGTCGCCCCTACTCCGGCGACGGCACCGGCGGCTGCGATGTAAGCGCAGTACCGAAAGCCGCGGCAATGACGGCTGCGATCCCGGCGCATTGCGTGGTGGTCAGGCTCTCGTGCAGGAACAGGAAGCCGGCCAGCGCGCCCAGCCCCGGCTCCAGGCAGGTCAGCGTGCCATAGATGCGGGCCGGCATTCGAGTCAGCGCCACCATTTCCAGAAAGAACGGCAATGCGCTGGAAAACAGGCCGACGAGCAAGGCACTGCCCAGGATCGATGGCGCGAGCAGCGCGGTTCCCGCTTGCGCCGCGCCGAAGGGCAGCACAAGCACGGCGGCGATCGCCATTCCGTAGGCCGTGGTGCGGGTGCCGAGCTCCGCGCCCGCCTTCTGGGCGAGCACGATATAGAGGGCCCAGAATCCGCCCGCCGCCAGCGCCAGCATCACTCCGGTCGGGTCGAGCGGTGCGAGTGAATGAACGAACGGCGACAACAGCACGATGCCGGCCACCGCCAGCACGATCCAGGCAAAGTCGCTGGCGCGCCGCGACGCCAGCGTGGCCACCAGCAGCGGTCCGGAAAATTCCAGCGCTACCGCTATGCCGAGCGGGATGGTGGCGAGCGCGGCATAGAACAGAAGGTTGAGCGCACACAGCGTCACGCCATAGGCGACCAACCACGGCATGGTGGCGCGCGAGGGCCACATTTGCCAGGGCCGCAGCACCGCGATCAGCATCAGCGCGCCCACGACGAGCCGCAGCGTCGTCGTGCCCTGCGCGCCGATCAGCGGGAACAAGCCCTTGGCGAAGGTGGCGCCAATCTGGATCGACACCATGGCGCCCATCAGCGCCGCGATGGGCAGGGACGCCGCCTCGCGACGGGCAATTGACGTCGATGTCATTTGGTTCGTCCTCCCTGCCGCCCGTCGCAAACTCGCCTAACGGAACAGGAAATACGGGGAACCGGCCCGCCTGTCGTGAGGCAGCGCCGGCGGCTTGATGGGGCAGGACAGCGGATCGTTCGGGCTGGAGCAGACGGTGGTGTTTGAGGGGGTGTGAGATAGGGCCGCAATTGCCAAGGCGCGGCCCGCTTCACACAGGCAGGCGAGCCATCGTCGCTGAAATACGGCGGACGGGCCGTGCAACCAACCGATTAAAATGGCAACCATGCTGCAGCGCGCAAGCCGCGCAAGCAAGCTGAATTGCTGGAAAAAGTCGCCGAAACGTGGGTATCTGGCCGTTTTGTCGATGATCTGGCGCCTACTCACCGAAGTGTTTCAGCTGGGTAAATTTTTTGTGTTGCGCTGCACAATGGCATAGCCGATCCATCTCCTGGGGGACTTTTTGCGACTGGACACAGGCCGTGGAGGAACCGCCAGCTTGGCCAACTTGAGTTGTCCCTACCTCGATTTCGAGCCCGGCCGGGCCGGAGTTGCAAAGCGTGGGATCGGCGATGCCGGCACCCTGCCGATCGAGCCGACCAGCAGTCGGCTTCATCGCGGACATCGCGCCGGCGGAAGCCGCCGATGAGAAACGCCCGCGACATCCAGCTCGATGCACTCAGGGCCGTCGCCGTGACGATGGTCATGTATTCCCATTTCTTCGCGGCGGGAGGATCTTCATTTTGGGGCCATATCGGCGTGCGGCTGTTCTTCGTGCTGAGCGGCTTCCTGATCACGCGCCTGCTCCTGGAAGCGCGTTCGGCCGCCGAATTCGAGACCGGCCCCGCGCTGCGCTCCTTCTACATCAGGCGCGCGCTGCGGATATTCCCGCCCTATTTTGCAGTCCTGGGTTTCGTCTGGCTGGTCGACCTGGACCAGTCCAGAGGATCGCTGGTCTGGCACGCGCTTTATCTGTCGAATTTCTGGTATGCGCTGCGCAATGACTGGACACCCTGGGTGCTGTGCCATTTTTGGAGCCTGAGCATCGAGGAGCAGTTCTACCTTGCCTGGCCACTGGTCGTCCTGCTCGCCCCACGCAGGCGCTTCGAGACGATCTGTATCGGCGTCATCGCGCTGTCGCTGGCCTATCGCTTCTACTGGCCGGTCACCGCCACTCCAGCGCTGGCACGCGACCTGCTGCCGCCGGCATCCATGGATGCGCTGGCGTCGGGGGCGCTGCTTGCCTGCTGGCGGTCCAGGGGCGCCGGCCTGCCGCAATGGATGCGACTGGGCTGGCCTGCCTTCGCGGCGGCATTCCTGATGATCGAGTGGTTTGTCCCGGCGCCTGCCGATCCGATGCTGGAATGGGCCCATTGGCTGGTGCGGCAAGTCCTGCCCCTGGTGCCACTGATGGCCATTGTCGCCGCCTGTTCGCGCGGCCTTGGCGGCCGCCTCGGCAAGCTTGCCGAATTGCCGCCGCTGCTCGGCCTAGGCCGTATCAGCTACGGCGTCTATCTCTATCACCCGATCTTGCTGTCGCTCGCCGTCAAGTCGCAGCCCTGGATTCCGCTCAATGTCTCGGAGCACGGGCCAGGGCGCTTCGTGGTAGCGAGTGCCGCCACGATCGTCGTGGCCTGGATTTCCTGGGTGGTTTTCGAAAGGCCGCTCAACAGCCTGAAGCACCACTTCCCCTACGTCGCGCGCGCTCGTGCCGCGCAGGCCGGCCATACCGGCTGGCTCGCGATCGCGCCCGGCGGATCGCCCGATGGCCGCCAATCGCTCGACATCCAGCGAACGGATGTGACGCGATGACCGCCGCGCCGCTCGTCTCCGTGCTGCTGCCGGTCTACAATGCCGGGCCCTATCTCGCCGCCGCGCTGGGAAGCATCCTGCGGCAGGATTACGGCCGCCTGGAGATCGTCGCGATCGATGACGGGTCGACCGACAATTCCCTCGAGATCCTCGAGCGATACCAGAAGGCCGACAGCCGCATCTCGATCATCTCGCGCGAAAACCGTGGCCTCGTCGCGACGCTCAACGAAGGGCTGGCGCTCGCCCGGGGCGAATTGGTCGCGCGGATGGACGCCGACGATGTCGCCTATCCCTGGCGCTTGTCGCGCCAGGTGGCGCTGTTTGAGCGGCGGCCCGAACTCGGCTTCTGCGGCGCCGGCGTCGACATGTTGATCCGCGGCCGCATCGCCAGGGGCAAGCCCGATCCGGTGTTCCAGCTCGGCCGCATCCCTATACTGGCAAAGTTCTTCACGATCTTCATGCATCCGACGGTCGTCTACAACAGGGAGGTCATCGACGACGATGATCTCCACTACGACCAGGCCTACAGGCACGCCGAGGATTTCGATCTTTTCAGGCGGCTGGCCGGCCGTTACCCAGCGGCCATGATGCCCGAGAACCTGCTCATCTACCGCGTCCATCAGGAAAGCGTGACCAGCCGGCACATCAATGAGATGCGCAGGACGCATTTGCGGATCGTCGCCGAGAACCTGGAGCGCGAGGGCCTCGCGGAAGCAACGCAGGACTTGCGCGACATCGGCGATGCCGTCAGCCACGATACGGTTGCCCGTGCGGCCAACTTCATCCTCCAGCTGGAGGAGGAGATTTGCTCCCTGCCCGCCGCGACCCGGCCAAGCTTCGAGGCCGGCGCGCTCAACCTGTTCTATTTTCTCTACCAGCTCGTCGCCGACGAAAAGCAGCCCCCGCTGACGCACGAATTGCTGACGCGGACCGCGAAGTGGAACGTCATCCGGCGCCGCGAGCAATATGCGCTGCGTCCCGGCACCTGGGCGCCCTGGCTCAGCCTTGCTTCGCTGTCGGCCAGCAGGCAGGCAGACGCCTTGGCATACTTCTTCAAATCCGCTCCTGCTGCTGCGGTTTTGGCACCTTATCGGTTGAGTTAGAGGAATGACCGTCAAAGCCAACCAGCCCCTGCAGCGCGATCGTTCGTCGGCTGCGCTTGGCGTCGCTCCGGCCGTTCCCCGCCCGGAACGCTCGCCGCCGCAGGTCAGCTTCATCATCTGTACGCGCAACCGTGTCGCAGTGCTCGAGGCCTGCATCAAGTCGGTGCAGGCCGCGTGCCGCGCCTATGCCAGCTTCGCGGCTGAACTCGTGGTTGTCGACAACGGTTCGAGCGACCGCACGGCCGAACACCTGGCCAGCATCGCCGAACTGTCGGATGTTCCCTTCACGGCCATTTGCGAGCCGCGCCCCGGATTGGCGGCTGCCCGCAACGCCGGGCTGAGGCGCGCGCGCGGCCGCGTGCTGGTCTTCGTCGACGATGATTGCGCGGTCGATTGCGACTATTTGCGCGATCTGGAGCGACATTATGCGTCCGGGGAAAAATGGCTCATCCGGGGAGGCCGAGTCGAGCTTGGCGATCCCAGGGATCTGCCGTTCACGATCAAGCGGTCGCGTGTGCGCGAGCGGCTGACGCCGGATGTTCATCCCGGCGGTTTTGTACTGGGCTGCAACATGACGATGCACCGCGATGTCGCGGCCCGTATCGGCGATTTCGATGAACGCTTCGGCGCGGGCGCGCCATTGCGGGCGGCGGAGGATACCGATTACCTTGTGCGAGCGGTGTTGCTCGGTTTCGCGGTCGAGTATGTCCCTGATATGACGATATTCCATCATCACGGCCGGCGGGATCGCGGATCCATCGAAAAGCTTCACCGCGACTACAGTCTCGGCAATGGCGGGCTCTGCCTGAAACATGTTCTCCATGCGCCCTGGCTGCTTCGTCATTTCTACTGGGCGGCGAGAGGCGCATTGCGGGAACTGGCGGGCGGGCCTGTCTTCGATCGTGAACTCAATCTGCCGCACTGGCCGATCGTCGCCATGAATTTGCTCGGAGCGGCCAAATTCGCGGTTCTTCTGCTGGCAAGACGGCCGCAGGCCGAGCCGCTGCGGCAAGACCAGCAAGCCAATGCCCAGGCGAGGTGAAACGCTATAATGCCGTTGCTACCGCCAAGCCTGCCGATGCTGTTCCGGGCGTTCGGAAAGCGGCAACTGCGCCTGCTTCCGGCCGTGGTGGGTCTCGGCCTGGTCAGCGCCGTCCTCGAAGGCTTCGGCATCGGTCTGATCATCCCGTTGCTGGGTATCATCATGGGACACGGGGAGGCGCCGGGAATGGGTGGGTTCTCGGCGGTCCTCCAGCACGTCGGATCGGGCTTGAGCGAGCGCGACCGGCTTGTTGTCATTTCGATCGCCATCCTCGGCTCGATCATCCTGAAGAACGTTTTCGCCTTCGCCAACACGCTGCTCACGACCTTCATCTATGGCAAGGCGAGCCATTCGATCCGCAGCGCGTTGTCGGAGCAGCTCTTGCGGGTCGGCTATCCATTCTTCCTGCGGCAGAGTCCCGGACGGCTGCTCAACATCATCTCCAACGAATCCTGGCGGGCGTCGGATGCGATCCAGATCATGCTGTCGGCCATCGTCAGCGCATCGGCCGCCATCATCCTGTTGGCTTTTCTGCTGCTTCTTTCGTGGCGCATGACGCTGTTGGTCACGATCGGACTGGCGCTCGTCCAGATCGCGCACGCCATCCTCTCGGCCAATCTGAAAGAGCCCAGCCGCAGCGTCGCCTCGCGCAACAGCCACCTCGCCTCGCAGATGCTCCACCTGGTGCATGCCGGACGCCTGATCCGCATTTTCGGACAGGAGAGCCGGGAAAAGGCGATATTCGATACGGCGTCCGATGCGGTTCGCCGCGCCTCTTTCGCACTGCTAGTGCGCCAGGGGGCGTTGCCGCCGCTGACGGAGGTTCTCCACGCCATTCTGTTCCTGGCGGTGGTGATCGGCGCCTGGCTGGCGCAGGTGAGTTTTCCGCTGATCATCGCGTTCGTCATACTGCTCTACAGGCTGCAGCCGCACATGCGGGCCCTGCAAGGGTCGTGGAGCCAGCTGCAGGGCCTGAGCGGATCGCTCGAGGAGGTGGCGTGGATGCTGGATCCCGCCGGCAAGCCCGGGCCGCCGCAAGGCGACGGGCCGTTCCACGGGTTGCACCAAGGCATCAAGTTCGATGATGTGACGTTCACCTATTCCGGCACGGACCGGCGTGAAGTGGTGCTGCATTCGGCGACGTTCGAAATCCGCAGTGGCCGCTCGACGGCGCTGATCGGCCGCTCGGGCGCCGGCAAGACGACGATCGTCAATCTCCTCTGCCGCTTCGTGGAACCGGACACCGGCAGGATTCTCGTCGATGGATCACACCTCGACCGGATCGACGCCAGCCAGTGGCGCCGGCACATCGCCCTCGCCAGCCAGGAGCTGGAACTGGTCGATGGCAGCATTTTTGAAAACATAATCTACGGCCAGGAGGCAGCCACGGCTGGCGACGCCGAGCGCGCCGCAAGACTGGCCGAAGCACATGAATTCATCGAACGGCTTCCTGAGGGTTACGATACGCTCGTTGGCTACAGGGGCATCAACCTCTCGGCGGGACAGAGGCAGCGGATCGCGCTCGCCAGGGCGCTGGTGCGCGATCCCGATCTCCTCATCCTGGACGAAGCCACCAATGCGGTGGACGGACTGTCGGAAGCGGCCATCGTCGAGACCCTGAAGTCGAGAGCCGGCCGCCGCACGACTATCGTCATCAGCCACCATCACAGCACCATCTCGTTCTGCGACGACGTGGTGATCCTGAGCGCCGGCCGTGTGAAAAAGCAGGCGCCTTTCGGCGCCCTCGCATCGCTCAGCATGGACGAGCTTTACCAGCACGGACCGCTCGACTGATGCATGTCACCCCAAAGTGCCGAGCGGTTTGGGCCAATGACATGCATCAAAACAAGAGCTTGAAGCGCGTCGCGTGCATCCGTTTCAACCCGGCGCGCTTTGAATTGCGCTACGTCGAGGCGCGGAGATTTCTGCGGATGCGCCGCCTGCCCGCTGCACGTGCCTTCTCCGCCACGACGCCGCCAATCTCGACCACCTCGGCCTCGCGCGGCCTGGCGCTCGTCGCCTTGTGGAGCCGCTCGTAAGGCAGCAATTCCTTGATCCGCGCATTGAGCGAGGCGATTTCGGCCTTGAGGTCCTCGCATTCCTGCCTCTGGACGTCGAACTGTATCTGTTCAGATGCCTGTTGCAGCGCAAGCTGTGAAAGATTGGCGTTCACTTTCGAAAGGCTCTGCTTGTCGTTTTCGTTCTCATGGTTGAGAGCGGACAACCTTTCATCGGCGATTTTCTTTTCGGCCAGGGTGTCGTTCAATTCGCTCTTGAGCCTGGCGATCTCGCTGGCGGCCTCGCTGTTCTCGTTCGAGGTTTGCTCCAGTCGCGACTGCAGGTTCTGGATCTCCGAACCCAAGCCGCGTATTTCCGCCTGGCTGCGAGCCAGCTCGGCTTCCTTGTCGCCTTCCATCAGGCGCGCCGCTTCGGTGGTTTCCGACAGCTTCGCCTGCGCGGCCTCAAGCGACTTCTGGAGCCGCATCTCCTCTTTCTCGCTCTTGCCGAGCGCGGCCAGCAACTCGGCAAGCCGCGCTGCTTCGCTGGCATGGATCGTCGAGAGTTCGTCGAGCCTGTGGCGCGCCTGGGATTCCCGCTTCAGCGCCTTGTCGAGCTCGATCGACAGCTTGACATGCTTTTCCCGCAGCATCTTGCTCTCGCGCAAGCGCCTGTTGGCCTCGACCGTTCTGCCGGTCAGCCGCTTGGCGATGTCGCCGAACTCCGCCTCGCGTTTTGCGTTCGCATTGGCTGTCTCCACGAGTTCCAGCCTTGTCGCGGCAAGCGCCGCACGAAGCGCCTCCCTGTCCTGAACCAGGCTTGTCTCGCGCTGTTGCAGCACTTCGAAGGCGCCCTCACGCTCGCGCAGCTTTCTCACCGTGTCGTGCAGCTTTTCCGCCAGCGTTCTTTGTTCGGCGGCCAGGCTGGCATTTGTAAGCTCCAGCTCGTTGGCGCGAAGAATGTCGTTGTGGAGGATGTTGAGGAATTCGCGCGTCAGATGGTGTGAGGTCCCGATCTCCGACAGCTTGTCGTTGATCTCCTCCAGATAATCCCTGGCGTCATGGAAGAGCCCTTCAAAGGCACTCAATGCGGCAAGTCGGGTCTGGGTATGAGGCGTCAGTCGTGGCCCGTTTTCGGCACTGTCCGTATCGTCGGAACTGTCCGCGTTTGCAGCATTGGCCTCGGGTGGCGGGTCGTCAGTGTCCGCGGTAGGGACATCTTGGCTTTTTGGCGGTGCCAGCTCTTCGGCATCCAGACTTGCGTCCAGCGCGTCCGCCAATTCGATCTGCAGGTCCTGATCCGCCAATACGACCTGCAGGTCCTGAACTGCTTTGTCTACCTCTTCAGCACGCTTGATCAGGCCTCTGAAGTTCATGGCCGAACTCCCCTTACGCACACCTCGACTGGAAACTTAACAAATTCCTAATATATCCTTACATCCGCCGAATGCGTAGGGGAAGCCCCCGTCGCAACGAAGGTTAATGCAGGACATTTTGGGCTTGGGCGCCGCGAGCGACAATGCGCGGGTGTCGGCGCTGGCCTTGCAGAACTTGGGTTCCTCGCCCCCCGGAGTGGGGGGTCCGAAGGACGGGCGAGACCCGTGGCTCGCCCCGGCAAGGTGGCTCGGGCGAAGCCCGAGACGGAGCGGGGGGATGGCTCGACTTCAATGAATTCAGAGGGAACCTGCCAGCGTCGCGCTGCCCCCTCTCCCCCTCGCTGCGCGAGGCACCTCTCCCCCGCTTTGCGGGGGCGAGGAACCCAAGTCTTGCTAAGTCACCCCGCCATGGCCAGCGGCACGGCGCTCTTGTTGGGGATCTGGATGTCGATTTCCAGCGTCGACATGGTCTCGCCGCGGTCCATCGAGACCTGGATGTAATCCTGGTCGATCTGCACGTGCTTGGCGATGACGGCCATGATCTCCTCGCGCAGGATGGAGACGAGGTCGGGCTGGCTGCGGTTGCGGCGCTCGTAGGCGAGCAGCACTTGCAGCCGCTCGCGCGCCACCGGCGCGCTGGAGCGCCGCTTGAAGATGTCGAGCAGGTTCATGCCGCCCTCCTTCCCAAAAGACGATCGAGGAAACCCTTGCGTTCGAAGGGCACGATAACAGGCAATTCCTCGCCCTCGAGCCGCCTGGCGGCGTCGAGATAGGCGCGGGCCGCGGTGTTGAGCGGCTCCGAAAGCGTCACCGGCGAACCGAGGTTGGAGGCGCGCAGCACGTCCTGGCTCTCGGGAATGATGCCGAGCAGCGGCACCGACAGGATTTCCAGCACGTCGTCGATGGACAGCATTTCGCCACGCGAAGCGCGTGCCGCGTCATAGCGCGTGACCAGCACGTGCTTGGCGATCTGCTCGCCCTGCTCGGCCTTCATGGTGCGGGCGTCGAGCAGGCCGATGATGCGATCGGAATCGCGCACGGACGACACTTCCGGGTTGGTGACGATGACCGCCTCGTCGGCAAAGCGCATGGCGAGTTGCGCGCCGCGCTCGATACCGGCCGGGCTGTCGCAGAACACGTAGTCGAACACCGAGCGCAGCTTGTCGATGACTTCGCCGACGCCCTGCTCGGTCAGCGCATCCTTGTCGCGCGTCTGCGAGGCCGGCAGCAGGAACAGGGTATCCACCCTCTTGTCGCGGATCAGCGCCTGCGAGAGTTTCGCCGTGCCCTGGATGACGTTGACGAGGTCGAACACCACGCGCCGCTCTGCGCCCATGATCAGGTCGAGATTGCGCAGGCCGACGTCGAAATCGACAAGCGCCACCTTCTTGCCGGTCTTGGCCACGGCCGCCCCGAGGGCCGCCGTCGAGGTCGTCTTGCCGACGCCCCCCTTGCCCGAGGTGACCACCACTACCTTGCCCATGAAAAAGCCTCCGTTGTTGTGTGTTCTTGCCGGGCGGCCAACGGCCGCCCCATTGTCGAATGTCAGCACGGCCAACGGCCGTCCCATTATCGAATGTCAGCTCAGCGTCGCGACGCGCAGGCCCTCTCCGTCGAGAAACGCCTGCACCGGCTTGCCGCGCGAAATGCCTTCCATCTCCTCGGCGGTGACGTACCAGCCGTCGATCGCCAGCAGCTCCGCCTCGTTCTTGCGGCAGAAGATGCGCGCGCCCTTGTTGCCCAGCGCACCAGCCGAAGCGCGCCCGCGCAGCGTGCCGTAGACATGGATCGAGCCCGCCGCGATGATCTCAGAGCCGGACGCGACCGATCCCAGCACGATGACATCGCCATGCGGATGCACGATCGCCTGGCCGGAGCGGATCGGCGCCTTGATCATCAGCGTGCCCGAAACTTCCTGCGCAAGCTGAGGCTCGCTTTCGTCCACCTTGCTTGCGCCAGCCTTGCCGGCCTTGTCGTTGTCCGGGCCGGCTTCAGGCGCCCTGCCCTCGGCCTTGCCCTCCGATCTGCCGGAAACATCCTCCCGCGCCTTGCGGCCGGGCAGCAGGCCATCCGTCGTCGCCTCCTTGGCGCCGACCAGCACCGGCGGCAATTCGGCGCCCAGCGAAGCCCCTTCGAGCTCGATGGCATAGATGCGGATGCCGCGCGTACCAAGCTCCGCCACCAGCCCCGCGATATCGCTGGGCTGCGGCTTCAGCGTGTTCAAATCCAGCAGCACCGGCCGCCCGGAAAAATAGCCCGGCGAGTTGCCGATCCAGTGATCCAGCCCCTCCAGCCAGGCCGCCAAGGGATCTTCCGGAGTCAGCGTGAAAGCGACGAAGGAACGGGCACGAAAGCGAATGGATTTGGCCTCGAGGGGAGCGGCAAAAGTCACGGCTGGCGAATCCTTACTGAGAGGTAAACGCTAGCGAGGGAATGGTTAACGAATGGTTAATGCGGAGGGGTGGTTGAGCGGCGAAACGGTGGTTCCTGACAGCTCGGGCCGGGCGCTCGCGGCAAGCATGCGCGGCCGCTCGGGCAGCCACACAAGGTACGCCTTAACGCGATCATCGCCCTGTCACAAGCAACGCCATTTACAATCCCAACGGCCGTTCAGAGCGACGGATATCAGCGCAGGTTGTCAAAAATAGTCGTGTATGACGCTTCGCCGAATACTTGTGCAATGTCACGCGCCGCGCAATGTTGTCGGCGGATAGGTTTTATTGAAAAGTGGGGGAATTGTGAAACGTACTGTATTGATAATATCGGTGCTGGCCAGTCTCGCGGGATGCGCCACACCGCCAGACAGGGATTCCAAATTCCGGCCCCTGCACCGAGGCCGAAAGGCAGCGCCTTGCCCTCATATCAAGCCAGCAGAACGAGGCTGCCACGGGTGATGCGTTGAGTGTCTTTCTGGTGTGCCAGTCGCGTCCATGTCGGGAGGCAATCGAGATCGCTGTTCTCAAGGGACGCTGCGGGGCGCCGAAAACCTAAATCGTGTGCCGCTGCTAAATTCAACCCCCCGAGAGGCTGAGGGAATATGACCGAAATTCGACTCGCAACTGTGTTGCTTGGAGCGTCTCCTTTCAAAGAAGGCAACATCAACGAGACGTATCGTGGCCAAGTCCTAGTTGACGGCGGAGAAGTGAGGCAGGCCGTTATAAAGGACCTCCATTTGGTAGAATTGTGCAACGAGTTGCTCGCCTTCTGCCTCGCAAAACACGTTGGCATACCGATTCCCGACGCCTTTATCGGACTTGTCCGCCCAGGTATACTTTCAGTGACCAAGGCTCCGGAACTGCCAAACGGATCTCGCCTAGTTTTTGTCAGCACAAATGTAAAAGTGCCCAACCTGACCTTTCGGTTAACCGGGGCAGATACGATTGGACGTATGACGCTTCTGGCCGAAGTGGCGAAGTGGGCTAACCTTGGGAAGCTCTACGCATTCGACACCTGGATCGCCAACGTTGATCGCCACTGCGGAAATCTCTTGTTTGGCAGTTCTGGTGATGCGTGGATCATCGATCACGGCCACGGATTCTCAGGCCCAGCGTGGAGTGAAGGCGATCTTGACCCCGCAAAGGACTTCAAGAGTCGGCTGGAGGACTGGATGACGCCGATGTTGTCAGCAGCTCAGCGCGGCTCAAGAAAGCAAGAGGCGACCGCGATGGAAGCGTCCATTTCTGGGTTCGATGCGACCGAAGTGTCAAAAATAAGCCGGATAGTGGATTTATTGCCACCAGAGAAAGTGACGGTCGTGAAAGCCTTTATTGAGGGGCGCGTGGCTAGGATTACTCCCGGGGCAAGCAAGGCTCTTGGTCTGCCGGTGATCGTATGACCCATTTCGAAATAGCCCATTTCCCTTCCTTAGAGCGGAGCGTCCAAGCGTATTGGGCACCTATCCTGCTAGAGCCTATTTCAGGCTCTCTGGAGCGCTTGGTTGTGGGCGTGGCAGTTGCAAACGCTGACGGCTTCCATTTGGAAGTTGCTAACGCCCTACATAGGCTTAACTGCCTTTATGGCGCCGACGCTGGCGCCGCAGCGAACGCCGTTATGCTAGCTGCCACCTATTTGCGGCGTGACCTTTCAATGCGATCCGTCGAAGCGTTGTTGAAACCCGATCCGCCGTTGTCGGGAATAGTGTTCGGCCCCAGCCAAGAAGGCGAAGGCATAAGCTTGGAAGCGCTCGCGCAAAGTTGGATGGCGGCCCTTTCATCGCTCTATATAGCGCCAGGGACAGCCTTGGTTCATTCTGTGGACGAGCCCATCGACCTCGTTGCGGCCTCAGCAAGTGGTGGTGGCGGCGATCGGCTGCCATTTCTAGTTTGCGACTATGTGAAGGAGCACCGGGCGGGATACGGTGGATATTTCAGCGCAGATCTTCGCCAAGGCCGAGCACGACGGATGAAAGGCGGTAGCCATCAGATCGTAGTAGATTTTGCAGGGCCCAAATTAGTCGCAAATTTTGGAACCCTGCGAGCTCACGCCATCACTCAATCAGTCTATCTGATTAAGCGACGGCTGTGGGATTTGAAAGTTGACAGAGATCGCGAGCCCACTCCGACATTTGCTCGGGCGCACGAGATGATCCTTCATCGCCCTCCACAAGATGACCCTCAGGTTACTCAGCAGCAACAACATACTATCGCGGAAGCGTTAAACGCTCTGGAAACTCAAGCTGACCAAGAGGAACTTCGACTTCTCGCAATGGATAGTGTCTCAGCAATCGGCGAGCGAATAATTTCTTACAATATGGCTGCCTAAGCATTTGGCCATGCGCAACGGTAGCCAGGTGAACGCATTAGCCCCGACCAACTCCCGTCACGATCTTCGACGCATCCACGCGGCACCATCTGCAGTCGGAAAAATCAACAATGCCAATTTTAGAAGATGATCAGATACGGGCGCTCCTTGCGGCTGAACAAATTGAAGCCCTCACGATTGATACAAGTATATTCGATCAAAAGCGCTTACAGCTTAACTCCCCACCGCTCCAAGCACTTGCTGCCCTGAAAGAGCGGCCACTTTCTTTCATTTTGTCCAGCACTGTCGTGAAAGAAGTAACCGGGCATCTTGAAAAGGCGCTTGAGGAAGCGATTCGGGCTGCGAAAAAAGGTATCGGTGAAGCGCTCTTCGCGTTCGGAACCGAGAAACCGACGCGAGATGAATTAATCGAGCAGATTTCCGGTGGACAGCCCCCTGCTGAAGCTATGAATGAGCGCTTTAACACCTTCTTAAAAGATACAAGCTGCGAAGTACTCGATGATACAAAATTGGTCGATATGGCAGCCTTGTTCGGGAAGTATTTTTCGAATAGACCGCCATTTGGACCAGGCAGGAAGAAAAGTGAATTTCCCGATGCATTGGCTTTGCTTGCGTTGGAGCGCGCCGCGACTGACCGTGACATCGGCATTATGGTCGTATCTAAAGACGGAGACTGGCGAGCCTTCTGCGCAAACTCAGAACGGCTTTATCTTGTGCCTGAAATCGAAAAAGCGCTTGACCTCGTGAACAACACGCCTTCCGGCCTACGGAAGGCTGTTGTGTCTTGGATGACGGAGGGTGGTGCCGGCCATGAAGAGGTTCGAGAGCATATTGCAAAAAACGTTGAGCTGATCGAATTCACGGTACTCGGCTATCCGACCTGGGGTGAGTTGGAGGCATCGACCTGGGGCGCTGAGCTCAAAGCTCTTGAATGGCCAGACTCTTCCGACGTTGACATCATCGAGACCGAACTCGTCAGCGATGACGGCACAATAAAAGTCGTAGTCAGCTTACCACTCCAATTGATTGCGCGAGTTTCTATCGAACTTAGTTTTTCGATTTGGGATGGCGTAGATAAAGAATCTATTAATATTGCAGCGCGCTCCGTTGAGGTTGATGAAAATCTAAACGGCCGACTTACCATGACGGTATCAGTGTACGAGCAAGGTACAGAACGCGAAGAAATCATCTACGAAGATAGCGACTTAGATATCCGGGATCACGAAGTCGACCTTGGCGAAGTAGATGTGTTCGAGGATGACGAGAGTTGGGAAGGAACCGAGAATTAATTGACGGCGCCTTTGGTGGTTTGGGTAAGTAACTGTCGAGTGCGCGAGGGGTAACTCTTCAATTCTTGACTGCTTTAGCCCCGCCGTGCCCGCCACCCCCTCAATGCCCGCTTAAAATACTGCACCTCCCGCTCATGCTTCTCAGCCGCCTCGCGGATATCGGACGCCTCCAGGTTGCGACGCTTGCCGATCTTTTCGTCCTTCTTGCGCGAATAGAGGCGGTATTTTCCGCCTTTCAGTTTTCGGATCATTCGCTTGTCCCTCATCAGGGCTTCGCTGCCTTTTGCCCTTGAGGCTGAGCGCGGCTTGCTCGACTGCCGCGGCTGCCCACCCGGTCGATCAGCGCCAGCGCCTCGTCGCCCGATATGCCGGTGCGCATCGCCAGCGCCTCGACCTCCAGCACATCGGAACGCGCCACCGGCGATCCCGGCGGCGCAACTTAGGCGCCTCCGCCCTCGTGCGCCCCACCGAAGCCCCCGGCCGGCCTGTTGCGATCTGAGCGGCAACGATCCTGGCACGAAAATCGGTCTGCCACAAAATTGTCATGTCCCGTCCAGGTTGTGGACACGTCCTTTTCAAAGGCGCACTCTTGGATTGCGAAACGCATGCCAGTGTCTCGCCCAACACATGCTTGAGGTGCGTCGGTGATTGTCTGACCTGTCCGGATACTTCCGGCTGGGCATGACTTTCATTGTGCCGCCTATCCGTGATCAGGCTACGGCCTATCGCACGTTGCAGCCTGTTCCGGATCAACTGGGAGGTAAACAACATGCATAGCATTCAACGCAGAGAACTTCTTATTCAAGGAAGCGGCTCTTGTCGCAATCGCTGCTCTCTCGCGTCGCGCCTACGCTTTTCCAGCACAGGCGGGCGAGGAAGTTGTTCCGTGGCTGGATCAGCCGACCGAGAACCCCAATCCGGAAGGTATCAAGACGCAGCTTGTCTGGGAGGATCTGGATAGCTGGATAACGCCAAACGACAAGTTCTTCAGCATCTCGCATTTCAATCGACCGACGATCGACGAGAAGACATGGTCCATGGAGATCGAGGGCCTGGTCAAGAAGCCTCTGAAGCTGTCGCTCGCCGACATCAAGGCGCGGCCGCGCAAGGAGGTGGTTTTCACGGTGGAATGCTCGGGCAACCACGGTTTTCCCTTTTTCACCGGCGGCATCGGCAATGCCCGCTGGGCAGGGACGCCGCTGGCGCCGATCCTCGAGGAAGCCGGCGTGCTGGAGAAGGGCATCGAGGTCGTCTTTTTCGGTACTGACGAAAGCGAGGTCGCAATACGCGACGTGAAGATGAAGCAGAATTTCGCGCGCAGCATGTCGCTCGCCGACGCGATGAGCCCGGACAATCTTCTCTGCTACGAAATGAACGGCGCCGCCTTGCCGGCGGCCAACGGTTCCCCGCTGCGGCTCATTGCTCCGGGCTGGTACGGGATCGCCAACGTCAAGTGGCTGAAGCGCATCGAGGTTCGCGACACAAGGTTCATGAGCCTTCTGATGGCCCGTGACTATGTCACCATCCGCGAGGAAGACCACAATGGCGAGACCGTATGGGCCGAGACCTCGGTGGGCCGAGCGCTGCTAAAGTCGGCACCCGCGAAGGTCACCAAGAAAGGCTCGGACTACGCCATCGTCGGCGCGGCCTGGGGGGCACCGATCGACAGGGTCGAAGTGCAAATCGATCAAGCGCCTTGGACGCCAGCGACCATCGACCACAGCGAGGAGGCCGAACACGCCTGGAAAATCTGGTCCCTGCCCTGGGCAAACCCCTCGCCGGGAGAACACACGGTGACCTCGCGCGCGATCAGCACCACGGGACAAATTCAACCAGCAATGGACGATCCCTTGATTGCCAAGAAGCACACATACTGGGAGAGCAATGGCCAAGTCACGCGGCGCGTCAAGATCGTTTGAGGAGAGTCGGGAGGCCTGCAGGAGAGTCGGGAAGAGGCGAAATTGTCATGCCGAGCCGGCCGCGCGTGATCGGTGGGAAAATCTCGCGCCTTTCCTCTCCCCCGTCGATCGGGGGAGAGGAAGAGAGCAGCGCAAGAATCCGGGCTAGGGGTCAGGGTGCCGCCGCGTTGATTGATGAAGCAAAAACGCAAAAACCCGTCCTGGCGAGCGGGCGCAGATCGATACCATGGACGAATATGTAGCATAGCTGCCCTCACGGTGTCAAGAATAAATTCCTATCGAAAGGCTACCAGAAAGGTCGCCGCCTGATGTTCCTCGACATTCGCACCGCGGCCGGGGCCTGGCTTGGTGTCGGAGCAGGTTTGTCGTGCTAGGATCGCCGGTCGGCATCCCTCAGCGCATCGCGGTTGCAAGTGCCGGTTCGCAAGCATGCTGTCAGGCTGGCGGCGGAAGATTTTCTTGCCGCATATTTTCGCAAGAGCAAGGAGGCGTTGATGAGCGCAAGAGGTCGATTTTTCCGTGGCCTTGTGGCTGGCCTGTTTATCGGTGTCTTCTGGATGGATGCCGCCCTGGCGCAGGACGCAGGGTGTACGTTCAGGCCGGTGGCCGGCTCGTCCCGGCAGATTCTGAGATGTCGGGAAGGAATTACCATCATTGTGGAAGGTGGCGCTCGTTTTACGCTGGTGGACCGCGATCGAAACGGCAGGGCCGATGTGCTCAGGTTGCGGCGCAAGGCGCTGCTGCTCGATGCTCCGGCCGGCTCGGTCCCGGGTGGCTTCGCGGTTGTCACCCCGCAGGCGATCGCCGCGGCGCGCGGCACCAAATGGGCGGTCGACGTTGGCCAGGGCAAGACGTCTGTTTTCGTCCTCAGGGGTCGCGTCGCCGTAAACCGGCCGGCGTCCAGTGCCGGCGTGGTGCTGGCGCCGGGCGAAGGCGTCGACGTCGCGGCCGGAACAGGACCACTGACCGTCAAGCGCTGGCCCGCCAAGCGCGTTTCCGCATTGCTGGCCCGTTTCGGCCAGTGAACTGCTGTGAGCAGGCGAGCGCTTCCGACGCTGATCGCGCTCATCCTGGCGGGTCTTTGGGGCGCCGGCCTGGGCTTCGCGCACTGGCGCGGCAATTTGTGGTTTCTCGATCGCGTCGAAGCAACGATGACCGATCTTCGAACGCTTGTTCGAGGAACGGCAAAGCCACCGGAGCTGATGACCATTGTCGCGATAGACGACGACGCGGTGCGGCACGAGGGTACATATCCCCTCAACCGCGCCACGCTTGCCCGGCTTGTCGATACGATAGCGCGGCTTGGACCGAAAGCCATTGCGCTCGACCTGCTGCTGGTCGATCCCGGGGCAAAAGACAATGATGAGGCGCTCGCGCGTTCGCTGAGCGGGGGTGCAAGCGTAATCGCAGCCGCGGCGGTCTACCCCGGAGGCAAACAATGGACGGTGGGCGAAGGACCCATCGCCGGCGTGCCGAATGCCGAGCGGTTCCTGTGGCCCCTGAAAGCGTTCTCGGATGTCGCGGCTGTCGGCGTCGTGAACGTGGCCACCGACAAGACGGGAACGCCCCGGTTCGTGCCGTTGCTGTTTCGGGCCGGAGATCGGCTGGAAGTGTCTTTCCCCTTGCGTGTTGCCGCCATGGCAGCAGGAGAGGATCCAGAAATCGCAGCCGATCATCTATCCCTAAGCGGACGGTCTATTCGGACGGACATTGGTCACATCCTGCCCCTGACATTCTATGGTCCCCGCGGCACGATCCGCACGATCAGCGCGGCGACCGTGCTGGACGGCCAATTCGATCCCGGCACGATCCGGGATCGAATTGTTGTGATCGGAGCAACGGCAACCGGCACCGGCGATGTTTTCCCGACACCGTTCGATCCCATACTCCCGGGCGTCGAAGTCATATCGACGGCGATTGCTCATCTGATGGCCGGCGACGGAATAGTGCGAGACCAGCATGTTCGGCTTGTGGATGCCGGCTTTGCAGTGGTGCTGCCAATGATTCTTGTCGGGCTGTTGGCATGGCGGCGAAACGCCGGCGGCCTCGCGGCGATCGCCGGCGTGGTCCTGATCTGGTTCGTGGTCAACATGACCGCTTTCTCGCACCACATCTGGCTGAGCGCCGCGCTGCCGATAACCGCCGCCGTTCCGCCGGTCATCCTGTTCGGGGCCGCGCAGCTTTGGCTGGGCAGGCGCCGAGCCCAATTTTTCGCAACGCAGAGCCAATTGCTTCAACGCGTTGAAGCCCCAGGCATGGGGGAGTGGCTGGCCAAGCATGGCGACTTCCTCTCGGAGCCCGTCCGGCGAGACGCCGCCATCCTGTTCATCGATCTGTCCGGCTTCACGGGACTGAGTGAATCCTTGGGACCGGTCGCCACACGCGAGCTCCTGAACGGTTTTCATGCGTTGGTCGGCGAAGAAGTGACGAGCTGCGGTGGCGTCGTCACGAATTTCATGGGTGATGGAGCCATGATCCTGTTCGGTCTGCCGGAACCAGCGCCGAATGACGCCTTCAATGCCGCCCGCTGTTGTGTGGGGCTCTCCAAGCGCACCAACGATTGGCTCGCCTCGTTGCCTGCATCGACTGCATCCCGGCTCGGCTTCAAGATTGGAGCCCACCACGGAACAATCGTAGCCTCTCGGCTCGGCAGCGAAGGCCGTCAGCACATCGCAGCCATAGGTGACACAGTCAACGTTGCCAGTCGCTTGATGGAGATCGCGGCCGACCAGAATGCTGAAGTCGCGGTGAGTGACATAATGCTTGATGTCGCCGGCCGCGAGTGCGTGTTGTTCAAATCCGGTACCCTGAAAGGACCTGTGGAAACACAGATCCGTGGGCGATCCGGCTCGCTCGCAATCTGGCTTTGGCAGAGTGCACGGACGCTACAGTAGAGGGTTGCCAGCAGGCCTGCGGCTTGCCTGTCCTGCGAACAGCGGCGCCCTCAATGCCGCTTGAAATACTGCACCTCCTTCTCATGCTTCTCCGCCGCCTCGCGCGTGTCGAACGTGCCCAGGTTCCGCCGCTTGCCGGTCTTTTCGTCCTTCTTGCGTGAATAGAGGCGGTATTTTCCGTCTTTGAGCTTCCGGATCATTTCGCCTGCCCCTCACCAGGATTTCGTCCCCTTTTGGCGCTCAGGATGCGCGCGGCTTGTTCGACGGCGGCGCGGTCGTGGCCAAGCCTGTCGATCAGTTCCTGTGCCTCGTCGCCCGATATGCCGGTGCGCACCGCCAGCGCCTCGACTTCCAGCACGTCGGTGCTGGCGATCTCGCCGGGCGCGGCATCGCCCGCGGTCAGCGGCAGCGCTGCCTCGCGGTCGATCTCGGCCTCGGCCTGGAGCCAGTGCCGCTCGGGATCACCCTGCATCCTGCCTTCTCGTTCCCAGATCTGGTATGCGCGCTCACGTATCCTGTCGTTCCGGTCGTGGTCCATGTCTCAGGTCCTCCTTGGGTCAGGGATAAACGTTGTGCCGATCCGAACGATCCGAAAATTGCATAATGGGATCGAGCAATGGCCTTTGGCGCGCGGGCCCGCGATCCCACTGGCCACGCCTACTGGCATTGCCGCCTCGGTCCGCCGGAGTATGGCTGGTAGCTGTTGTCTTCCGGCCGGTAGGAGCGGTAGCGGCTGAAGCAATAGTCGACATGGTCGGCGGAAAGCTCGGCGCCGCCGTCATCGGTTGCGTAGACGCCCAATCCTGTGCCGTTTTCGCCGCCATAGCCCTCGCCTGGCTGGGCGGTGCGATCGGCCACGACGAGATAGGGCGAGATGCAGGGGCGTTGCTGCCCGCTATAGGACATGTAGCTGTTGTCGTCGGCCCGGTACGAACGGTAGCGGCTGGAGCACCAGGCGAGATGCGGCGGCGGCAGTTCGGCCGCGTCGGGCGCGACGGGCGCGACGGTGCCAGTCATGGTCGGATCGGGTTTCGCTTCCTGCGGCTGCGGCTTGGCGGGGACGTCCGCCGGTGCGGACTGTTCGGCCGGCAGACGCTCGAGGCTCTGGTCCGCCTTGTTCACCGGCCGCGCTTTTTTGGTCCACAGTTCCGCCACGCTGACGGTGGCCGATGCCTGGCGCGGCGACTTCGCGGCTAGCAGCCAGGCTGCGAACCCCAGCCCGCTGCCGAAGACCGCAAGCGTCAACACGAAACCGCAGACCAGTCCCAACACCGCTTTCACGCCAAGCTCCTTGAGCCGCTGCTAATAAAATGCAGCGCCTCAAGGCTGGTTCCAGAAAAACGCTCGGGCGACGCCGGCGCCCGACGGACAAGATCGCGCAGCGGCCGATAGTCCCCAGCAAGCGCAGACACACTCCAGAAACAAATTTCAACAGTTCGGAAAAACTGGCGAAAAAATCGGATGGCATAAGCCTGCCGCGGCGGCCGGAAAATGGCCGCGCCGGGCGTTTGCCGACCAGGACGAGAAAGCATGGACATGGATTACGGTGCCGATATCGCCGGACTGGACGTAGCAAGACCGGGCAGCCCGCCCGAAGCTGAACTGACAAGCGTCGATGCACACGCCAGAACGGCCCCCGCGACAGTCTCGCGCGGGCAGATCCTGACGGGCGCCGACTTTGCCCGGCAGGGCCTGCCCGGGGAGCGGCTCGACACGGTCTTCGAACAGCTCGCGCAGACATTCGCCGCCTTGCCGGCGGTGATTTCCGACGGGCGGGCCTGGACCTATCAGGAACTGGACAGGCGGGCCAACCAGTTCGCCCGCCTGCTGGTCAAACGCGGCGTACGGCCGGGCGACCGGGTCGGGCTCATCCTTGACCGCTCGGCGGAGACCTATGTCGCACTTCTCGCGGTGGTGAAGGCGGGTGCCGCCTTCGTGCCGCTGGCCACGGCATTTCCCGAAGAGCGCATGACGCTCATCATCGAAGACGCCAACGTGAGCCTGATCGTCACCATCGCCGCCTATGCGTCGCGCGCCGGCCAATTGCCGGTTCCGCATCTGCTGATCGACAGCGCGGCTGCCGAAATCTCCAAACAGTCCGACGCGCCGCTGAAGCCGCATGCCAAGACCTCGGACGACACCTGCTACATCCTCTACACGTCCGGCACCACCGGCCGGCCCAAGGGCGTCGTTATCAAGCACCAGAGCTTCGTCAATTTCATCCGCGTCGCCGCCGCCTCCTACGGCTACCGGCCGGGCGATCGCATCTATCAGGGCATGACCATCGCCTTCGACTTTTCTTCCGAAGAGATCTGGGTGCCGTTCGTCGCCGGCGCGACGGTCGTGCCGGCACCTGGCCAGATGCCCCTGGTGGGCGAGGAACTCGCCGATTTCCTGCGCCACCACGACATCACCTGCATGGCCTGCAGCCCGACGCTTCTGTCGTCGATGACATCGGACGTGCCCAGCCTGCGCACGCTGCTGGTCGGCGGCGAGGCCTGCCCGCACAATCTGGTGGTGCGCTGGTCGAAGCCGGGACGGCAGATCCTCAACACCTATGGCCCCACCGAGGCGACCGTCACCGCAACCATGGGTGCGCTGACGCCGGACAGCCCCGTCACCATAGGCGCGCCGCTGCCGACCTATTCGATCGTCATTCTTGACGCTTCGCTGCCGCAGCTCGCCGAGCCCGGCGAACTGGGCGAGATCGGGATCGCCGGCATCGGGCTCGCGGTCGGCTATCTCAACAGGCCGGACCTTACCGAACAAAAATTCATCGCCGATTTCGTCGGCCTGCCGAACAACCCGTCGAAGCGCATCTACCGGACGGGCGATCTTGGCCGGATCAACGATAGCGGCGAAATCGAATATGCCGGGCGCATCGACACCCAGGTGAAGATCCGTGGCTACCGCATCGAGCTTGGCGAGATCGAGGCGGTGCTGCTCGACCAGCCCGAGATCGCGCAGGCCGCCGTCACCACCTGGGAGATCGAGCCCGGCCGCGTCGAACTCGTCGCCTATTACGCGCCAAAGGCCGGCGTAGCGGCGATTTCCCGCTCGGATCTCGCCCAGACGATGAAGCGGCGGCTGCCGGATTACATGGTGCCGTCCTACCTGGAGGAGCTGCCTGCGATCCCGATGACGGTCTCCAACAAGGTGGACCTGCGCCAGCTGCCAAAACCGACAAGCATCCGGCTTTCGGCCGATCGCGCGATGGTGGCGCCCGGCAATGACGACGAGCGTTTCCTGGCCGACGCGCTGGCCGCGGTGCTTAAATTCGACGCGGTGTCCGTCGAGGACAATTTCTTCGACGATCTCGGCGCCAACTCGCTGCTGATGGCCCATTTCTGCGCGCGCGTGCGCACCAGGAAGGAATGGGCGACGGCCTCGATGCGCGACATCTATCTCTATCCGACCGTGGCGCGCCTGGCGCGGCATCTCCGCGTTGCGGAGGAAATGACCACGGCCACCAATGAGCCGGTCCTCACCCGCCGGGCATCGAATTTTGCCTACTGGACCTGCGGCGCCGCACAGCTGCTGTTCTACGGGCTCTACAGCTATGTCGCCCTGTGGGCGATCAATGGCGGCCTCACCTGGATGTACGACGCGCTCGACGATCCGCTGCAGCTGTACCTGCGCTGCGTGGCGCTCTCGGCCGGTGTGTTCTTCGGCATGTCGGGCTTTGCCGTCGTCGCCAAATGGGTTCTCATCGGCCGCTGGAAGGCCGAGGCGTTTCCGATCTGGGGCGTGCGCTACTTCCGCTTCTGGGTCGTCAAGACATTGATCCGCACCGCACCCGTCGTGCTGTTCCGGGGCAGCCCGCTCTACAGCTTCTATCTGCAGCTTCTCGGCACCAAACTCGGGAAAAACGCCGTCATCGAATCGAAATCCGTGCCCGTCTGCACCGATCTCGTTTCCATCGGCGCCAACACCATTCTGCGCAAGGAATCCATGGTCCTCGGCTATCGAGCCCAGTCCGGCTATATCCATACCGGGCCGCTGACCATCGGTCGCGATGCCTTCGTGGGCGTCGGCTCCACGCTCGACATCGACACCAGGATCGGGGATGGCGCCCAGCTCGGCCATTCATCCTCGCTGCACCGCGGGCAGAGCATACCGGACGGCGAACGCTGGCATGGATCGCCGGCCGTGCCGACCACGGCGGACTATTGCAAGGTGCGCAATGTCGATCCTTCTAACATCCGGCGCTTCCTCTTCGAAGCGGTTCAGCTGATCGGGCTGTTTGCTATCGTCACCCCTTTGCCGCTGCTGTTCCACAGCTACTGGGAGAATGTCGGCGACGACTATCAGGAGACGATCGGCATCGTCGCGATCGGCACCACGGTCACGCTGTTCGGCTACATCGCCGTGGCTTTTCTGACAGCGACGCTGGTGCCGCGCCTGACGAACCTGATCCTGAAGCCAGGCCAAACCTACACGCTGTATGGCTTCCGCTACTGGCTGCAGACCGTCGCCGAATTCTCGAGCAATTCCCGCGTGCTTGGCCTGCTGTTCGGCGACAGCTCGGCAATCGTGCACTATATCAGGGCCATCGGCTGGAATCTCAACAAGGTGGTGCAGACCGGCTCCAACTTCGGCAGCAACCAGCAGCACGAAAACCCGCTTCTGTGCGAGATCGGCACCGAGACCATGGTGTCGGACGGGCTGTTCATGATCAACATGCACAAGTCCGCCTCGGCTTTCCGGCTCGAGCAGACGCGGATCGGCGAACGCAACTACCTCGGCAACAACATCTACTACCCGCCGGACGGACGCACGGGCGACAATGTGCTGCTCGGCACCAAAGTGATGATCCCCATCGACGGACCGTTGCGCGAGAATGTCGGGCTTCTCGGTTCGCCTGCGTTTGAGATCCCGCGCATGGTGAACCGCGACAAGGAACTCATCGCCGGCGTCGACGAGGCCGACCGGCGCCAGCGCATCCCCCTGAAGAACCGCCACAATCTGGTGACGATCCTTCTATTCGTGGCAACGCAGTGGGTCATGCTGTTCGCCACGCTGGCGATCTGGGATCGAGCCCTGAACTACTACACTGAATGGGCGGAGGTCGCGCTCTTCGCCGCCGTGCTTTTGACCTCGGCGATCACTATTCCGTTCTACATCCTGGTCGAGCGGGCGAGCCTTGGTTTTGGCAGGCTGAAGCCGCAGATGACGACGATCTACGACGTCGCGTTCTGGCGCCACGAACGCCACTGGAAGCTCGCGGATTCGCCGATAGTGCGCCTGTTCGCCGGCACGCCGTTCCGGCCGGTCATCCTGCGCCTGCTGGGCGTCAAGGTCGGCAGCCGTGTCTATGACGGCGGCAGCAATTTGACCGAGCGCTCGCTGGTGGAGATCGGCGACGACGCCACCCTCAACGAGGGCTGCGTCATCCAGGCCCATTCGCTGGAAGAAGGCGCGTTCAAGTCCGACTTCATCCGCATCGGCAAGGGCTGCACGCTCGGTCCTTCCGCTTTTGTCCACTATGGCGTGGTGATGGGCGAAGGCTCGGTGGTCGACGTCGATTCCTTCGTGATGAAGGGCGAAGAGCTGGAGCCCAATTCCATTTGGCGCGGCAACCCGGCCAAGCTGCATCGCTTCGTCGAGCCGGTCACCGACGATGGCTCCAAGGCATCGGCTTGAAAAAGGCATCGGCTTGAAGAGCGCAGACATCCGTCTCGTTTCCGTGACCGGGGCCAACCGGGCCCTGGTCGCGGCCCTGGAACTCGCCCCGGAGCAGATCGACTTCGTCGCCAGCAATGCGGACTCGCTCGACGAAGCCGAAGCGGACGAAGACGCGCAGCCACGCGTCATAATGGCCGGCGATCGTGTCGTCGGTTTCCTCATGTACGATGCACCGCGGAATGACGACGAGGCGCGCATCTACCGCTTCATGATCGACCGCGCCTCTCAGGGCAGAGGCTATGGCAAGGCCGCGTTGCGCGAAGTGCTGGACGAAATCATTGGGCTCGGCCACATCAGCCACGTTTCGATCTGCTACGAACCGGACAATGAAGCTGCACGAAACCTTTATCGCAGCGCCGGCTTCGTCGAAGAAGGGCTCGACGAGGACGGCGAAATGATCGCCGATCTGGTCCTGTCGGGCACAGACGAACGATCGTGACGCGGTCCTCTGAAATCGCGCTGGCGCAAACATCACTGCTGCAGGCGATGATCGCCCTTGCCCTTGCGCCCATCGGCGTCCGGGTCGGATGCCGAGTGATACGCGACGGCGACGAGGGCCATCTGCTGCCCGAAGAGGCGCGCTCTATCCCGGCGCGCCAGCCGGCCATGCGGCGGGCCAGCGGTGCGGCGCGCTGGATTGCGCACGGACTGCTGGCGGAGCTTGGCATGAACGGCGTCGCCATCCCGCGCGCGCCAACCGGCGCGCCGGTCTGGCCCGACGGGATCACCGGCTCGCTGGCCCATGACGACGACATGGCCGTGGCGGCGGTTGCGCCCATTGGCCATATCGCCTCGCTGGGCATCGACGTCGAGCCCGCGCAACCGCTCCCGGACGAGATCTTCGCACTTGTTACAATCCCTGCCGATAGGACGGACGCAGCGGACCGGCATCTTGCCGGTCGCATCCTCTTTTGCGCCAAGGAAGCCGTCTACAAGGCCGTCTATCCCCTCGATCGCGAGGTGCTGGGCTATGAGGATATCACTGTGGATCTCAACGCAGGCCAAGCGACGACGAAGACGGGCCGCAAGGTCAGCCTCGCATACTGCGTTGCCCCGCGCGTGGTCGTGCTGGCGTTTGTCGAGACGCGTTAGCGCTACTCGCCAACCACCTCCGTGTACCCCCTCACCTCGCCATCGAGCCCACGCAACCGCCAGCTCTCCCCGTCCCGCCCCTCGACATAACAAGGCCCGATCGGCACCTTGCCGCCGCCTTCCGGCAGGTCGAGCACATAGACGGGGTTGCAGATGCCCGACAGCCGCGCGCGCAATGCCGCGGCCAGCGCCTGGCCCTGCGCAATCATCGTGCGCCTGTGCGCCATGCCGCGCGCGAGGTCGCCGTGGTGCAGGTAATAGGGTTTGACGCCGAGCCGATACATCAGCTCGCGGCAGAGCTCTTCCAGCACCTCGATCGTGTCGTTGACGCCCTTGAGCAGAACGCTCTGGTTGAGCAGCACGAAACCCGCGTGGCGCATCGTCCGGCAGGCTGTCTCGGTCGCGGGCGTGATCTCACGCGCGTGGTTGAAATGGGTGACGATTGTGACCATCAGCCGGCCCTGCAGGGCGGCAACCAGCCCCGGCGTGATGCGCGATGGCAGTGCCACCGGCACGCGCGTGTGGATGCGCAACAGCCGCACATGCGGGATCGCCTCGATGCGCGCGAAGATTTCGGCCAGCGCCTTGTCCGGCAGCGAGAGCGGATCGCCGCCAGTCAGGATCACCTCGCGGATTTCGGGATGGTCTGATATATAGGCCAGCGCCGGCTCCAACGCCTCGCGCGTATAACCCCTGCCGATCGCGGTCAGCGATTCCTTGCGGAAGCAGAACCGGCAATAGACCGCGCATTGATAGGTCGGGAACAACAGCACCCGATCGGCATGGCGATGCGTCAGCCGCGGCACCGGGCTGAATTCATGGTCGGCGATCGGATCGTCGAGCTCGCCGTCCTGCTCCATCAATTCGTCGGGCGAGGGGATGACCTGCGCCCGGATCGGATCGGCGGGATCGTTCCAGTCGATCAGGTCGAGATAGGCTTTGGGAACGCGCACCTTGTGGTTCGCCGCAGCCGCTTGAGCCGCCGCACGCTCGGCCGACGACAGCGGCAGGGAGGCGAGATCGCGGACGTGGCGGACACCGGCGCGGACGTCCGCCTGCCAGGCGGCGTCGGCGGCGGCGGGCGCGGGGTGGAGTTTAGTGTCTGACGGCATCGGGGTTTCTCGGGTGGTATGCTTGGAGCGGACCTATCGGGCGGATGGCTGGTGAGGTCAACCACATGCTTTGCCGCAGATTGTCAGCGCCGCGATCCTTCACACCCCCCTCTGTCCTGCCGGACATCTCCCCCGCAAGGGGGGAGATTGGATGCCACCATCGCTTTCGCCAACCGTCAACGTCGCAAGACAAGCGCCGTGATTGAAGCGCCGATCTCCCTCCTTGCGGGGGAGATGCCCGGCAGGGCAGAGGGGGGGTGTTCAAGCGCCAACCTACCCATCCCCAACTTTCGCCGCATCGACCACGCCTGCAATTTCAGGCAAGCTCACAGGCGATAGCGCCGCAAGGGGAGATGCGGCGCCTCGGGAGGAGGACTGCCATGGGCCGAACAACACCGGCGCTGCAGGGGCACGGGTGGCTCTGGATCGGTCGAGCACCAGAATCTTGACGGCGCGGGCACGGCAGTCTCTTGTTCCAGCATATTCGGCCGACAAGGGAGGTGCCACCATCCTGATCGGTCCTCAAGCCATCCCTTCAATGCGCCACGCCATCCGAAGCGTGGAGCAGCCTCCAGGTCAAACCAACGCGACCATGGAACTGTGAAACAAAATGTTCGGCCGCCATAGTCTCGAGGCCGTCATCGACGAGCGCCTCGATGCTTCGCCGCATCAAGACAAGCAGCATCTGCCTGGCGTGTTCCAGGTCTGCCTCTCGCATGATTGCCGTGACGTGGTAGGCGACGACGGGCTGGCCGAGGCAAGATAGCAGCGCGTTGGCCTCGGCTGTCACCGCCATCACTGCGTCTTCGATCTTCATTCTGGCGCTCCTCATCCAAAAATGATGCTGACGCCTCCCCGCAAGGCGACGGTGGTCCGTCGCTTCTTTTTTGAGTACCCCGCGCGGCCGAAAGCGGCACGCTACGCTGATGATTGCTGTCTTTCCAGGTCCCTCGAGCAGCCTCGTTCGGCCCAAAAAACAGTATCCGCCAAATTTGATTCAAAGGCGACCTGATAGTTAATCGATGGTTAATGGGCCGATTGCCTCCCCGATGGACCAGGATGTTTGGCTTCCACGGTCGCTGCCGCGCAATTGCCGCAAAGCTGCTCGATGGCTCCCGGCCTGTGGATCGCCTATGGGGGGTTATGTCATGCGGCTGGTCTGGACTATCATCTTTGCGCTCGCAACCGGCACGGTTCTCGCGGCCTCGCCGGAGGACGACTATATCGCCGCACGTGACAAGGCGATTTCCACCATCGCGGCACTGGCAAGCGCGAACGAATCCGTTGAAACGCTCGATGCCGCCGGAACGAAGGCGTTGGCCGATCTCGAAGGGCGTCTGTCCACCATCCTCGGCCCCTTGGCGGTTGCCGATTTCCCGGCAAACGGCACGATCAATCTCGGAAGCCTGAGCGATGCCGATATCGGATTCGGCATGCTCGATGGTTTGCGATACGCCAAAAGCGATGACGGCCCGAGCCTCGTGGCAACGACGCGGGGGCTGCTCGAGCGCTGGCTCCAGTCCAGGGCGGCCGAGTTGGACGAAAGCTTCAGACTGCCCGCCAGCATCGATGCGGCGCTGAAGCTCGATGCTTTCTACACCCAGGCGATCAACAGCGACGCTGTGTTCACGGGGACTCTCGACTTGTCCCTGAAGAAGCCAGAAGGCGCAGACATCGCCTTCGCGCGGCTCGGCGGCTGGGCGCAGGACATAGGACCGAACCCCGACCAGCAGGTCATCGTCACGCTCGTCAAGGGCAATAGCGTCATGATCGCCTCGGCGCCCGCGGCAGCGCCTATACCCAAGATCGCGGCCTGCGACGCCGTGTGGACGTCGGCGGACGCCGCCGCCCAGAAATTCCAGGAGGCTTACCAGGCCTCGGACCTCAAGGACGAAACGGCGTACGATGCCGCCAATGTCGCCTGGGAAAAGGGGGACGCCGACTATCGCGCCTGCCTGGGCGAGCACCTGCCGAGCGAGCCGGTCTTCCCCGCACTTCTCGCCCAGGCACAGGAGTTTGCCGATCACATGGCCGGCAAGTAGGCCACTTCCCGGCGCGTCGGCGCCGAGCCTGCTCAGCCCTGCCGCTGTTGGCCCTTTGCGCCCGCCATCGCCACATACGCGCTCTCGATCGTCTCGAAAGTCAGCTCCGGATAGAGCGCCCCGGCTTCCGGCGTGGCCGTTTCAAGCGCTGTCTCGCCGCGTATCCAGAACGCCCGCAGCAAGCCGAGGCCGGGAGCTACCGCGATCATCGCCTCCAGTTCGTCGGCGCTCTGCTGCAAGATGCGCGGCGACCGTCCACTCACGCGGCGCCACAGATCGATCATCTCGTTCTGGGTGATCTTGTTCTGGGCGATCCGGATTTCGCTGCGGATGGCACCGGGGTCGTTCAACGCGCGCAAGGTGACGGCGGCAATGTCCTTCTCGCTGACGAATGTCGCCGGCACATTGCCGTTGCCATAAAGCGTCACCTTTTCGGGAGGCAAAGGCGACGAGCCGAAGCGCATCAAGTCGCCCAGCGTTGCCACCCAGGTCGAAAAGAAGCCGTTGGTGTAGATCACCGTATAGGGCAGATCGGCCTCCTTGATCGCCGAGAAGACGTCCCGCTTGAGGTCGAGTGGCGGGATCGAACCCGGGGCGGCGGCGGCAAAGTCGAGGCCGAAGCCGGCGGAAGGCACATAGCGGGACACGCCGGCATCCCTAAGCGCGCGCACCAGCGTCATCTCGCTGGCCGAATCCACATGCACCGAGGAGATGACGCGATCCACCTTGCCGGCGGCCCGGACAAGGCTGCCATGGTCGTCGAGGTCGCCGACATGGACCGTGGCGCCGAGGTCGCGGAGCGGGCGCAGCCGCTCTTCATTGCGCGCCGTCGAAGGCCGGACCAGGACATGAAGGCGATCGCCATTGCGCGCACTGGCCTTCGCCATCTCGCTGCCGAGAAGCCCCGTCGCGCCGATGATAAGGGTGCTGGTCATATCGCCCTCCCATTGCGCAGGATGGAACCGTCCCAGTCGCGCTCGAAACCGATGTCACGCAGGCGATGGTCCGAGAAGCGCGCCACCCGGCGCAGCGAACCGCGGCGCTCGACGGCCGCCGAGATTCTGATGGCAAGACCGCTCATCGCGGCGCTGATGGAGTTGAAGGTCGGGTTCATTGTCCGTCTCCTGTGTTTGCCTGGGCCCAAGCGTGCCGGCGCCGTCCGCGGGGGACGAGCATGACGATCGCTCACATTGTTTCTGGTCGTTCAGCGCAGCGGCGAGATGGAAAACCCGATCTGGATGCGCTGCTACGTCGATAGATTGGACATTTCCGGGCTGGACGACAAACGACTCTTTGTGCAGGATTTGTGAGCAACGCTCACAGGTGGATCATGCCGCGCAGACTGCCGCCCCTCACCGCCTTGCCAGCCTTCGAGGCCGCCGCGAGGCATCTGAGTTTCTCGAAGGCGGCGGGCGAGCTCAACGTGACCCACGGCGCGGTCAGCCGCGCCATCCGCAACATCGAGGACCGGCTGGGCATCCAGCTTTTCGATCGGGGGACGCGGTCCGTGCGCCTGACCCCTGTCGGCGCGGCCTACGCATTGGAAGTCAGGAAAGCGCTGGACCAGATCGCTGCCGCCACCATCGCCGCCACGCCCGACCGCACCGCGGGCATCCTGAACGTCAGCACATCGGACGGTTTTGCGGGCCGCTGGCTGGTGCCGAGGCTGCATCGCTTCCACCGCGCCAATGCCGACATCGACGTGCGGCTCTCCACGTCTGGCGTGCTTTCCGATTTCGTCAGCGACGGCATCGACATCGCCATCCGCTATGGCAAGGGCGGCTATACCGGAGTGACCGCGGAATTTCTCGCCGACGAAGAGGTCTTCCCGGTCTGCAGCCCGGAACTGCTGCAAGGTGAACATCCGCTGCGCCTGCCCGGGGATCTCAGGCATCACAAATTGATTCATGACGCTTTTCGCATCGACTGGGCGACATGGCTCGAACATGCCGGCGTTGGCGATGTCGACCCCAAGCGCGGCGTGCGCTTCGATTCCGCCACCTTCGCCGTCGAGGCCGCGGTGCACGGTGAAGGCGTGCTGCTCGGCCGAAGCGCGCTGGTCTCGGCCGATCTGGCGGCGGGGCGGCTGGTCCGGCCTTTCGACCTCGCGCTGAAATCCGCCTCACGCTATTACGTCGTCTATCCTGACGGCACGCTGCGCCAGAAGAAGATCAGAGCGTTTCGCGACTGGCTGTTCGCCGAAGTGGCAGCCGACTGGATCGGGATGACCAAAAGCGATTGAGGCAGAAGGCTTGCGCCTGCGAGACCCAAGCAGCGCCGCGCCGACCCCCACCCCGCTGCTTCGCAGCGACCCTCCCCACAAGGGGGAGGGTGAGGAAGCGCGTATACGCCAGTGGGTCAGCGCCTTACGACGATGCGGAAAAGCTGGGCTCCCCACCTCCCCCTTGTGTGGAGGTCGGACCGAAGGTCCGGGTGGGGGTGCTGGCGCAGATCTTGAAGAACCTGGTTCCTCGTCCCAGTTTTGCGAGAATTGAAGCCGTCGCTTGCCCCCGCGCTACTCCTTGGCGCGATAGGCGTCCGGCACGACGAACACTTCGTCGGCCCGGCCATAGCCGCCGTCGGCGACCTCCTCCACCAGCACCATCGTGTAGGGGCGAACGCCCTCGCCGAAAATGTCGACGAACATCTGGGTGGTTCGATGGACGAGGTCTTCCTTCTGCGCCTTGGAAAGGGCCGCTTGCGGCATCTTGAAGTTGGCGAATGGCATGATCGTTTTCCTTGGTCTTTCGAGGGTGGACTCAAGCTGTGGATAGAGCCAAGCCGGCTGATTGCCGCCTCAGACCACGCCGCCATTGGCGCGGATGATTTGCCCGTTGACCCAGCCGCTGTCCGGCCCGGCCAGGAACGAGACCAGCCCGGCAATGTCGTCGGGCTGGCCAAGCCGGCCGAGCGGGATCATCTTGCCGATGGCCTCTATCTGCGCCTTGCTCTTGCCGTCCGTGAACAGGGCGGTTTCGATCGGTCCGGGCGCCACCGCGTTGACCGTGACACGACGCGCGCCAAGTTCCTTGGCCAGGATGTGGGTCATTGCCTCGACGCCCGCCTTGGTGGCGGCGTAGACGCCGTAGCCCGGCTGGTAGAGGCCGACGACGCTGCTTGAGAAATTGACGATTCGGCCGCCGTCGCGAAGCCGGCGCGCGCCTTCCCGCATGCCGCGAAACACGCCGCCGAGATTGATCGCGATCTGCGTGTCGAACGAAGCATCGTCGGTCTGCGCGATCGGCGACGTCTTCATGATGCCGGCATTGTTGACGAGGATGTCGATGCCGCCGAACGCCTTCTCGCCGGCGTCGAACAGCGCCGCGATGCCGTTCGGATCGGCGATATCGGCCTGTACGGCAATCGCCTTGCCGTCGCCAGCCTTGATGGTGCGGACAAGCTCTTCAGCCTCCGCGCGGCCCCGTGAATAGTTGATGACGACGGCGATGCCGTCGCGGGCGAGCCGCTGTGCGATCGCGGCACCGATGCCCTTGGAGCCGCCCGTCACGATCGCCGTTCTGGGTTGATCAGATGCCATGGAAGTGTCTCCGCGTTGTTGGTGACACAGACATAGGCCACGCCAACTTCCGGATAATCACCCGCCTATTGACATCACTATTCGGAAACTGCGAACAAAAGCCATGGATCGGCTGGACACGATGCGGCTCTTCATTCGCGTTCTGGAGCGGCGCAGCTTCACCGCTGCCGCGGCCGATCTCGGCCTGCCGCGTTCAACCGCGACGGAAGCGATCAGGCGGCTGGAAGAGCATCTCGGCGCACGCCTGCTGGAGCGAACGACGCGGCAGGTGAACGCCACGCAGGATGGCGAGGCCTACTATCGGCGCTGCCTGTCGATCCTGGCCGAGATCGAGGATGCCGAGGCCGCCTTCCGCAATGCCGAGCCCTTCGGGCTGCTGCGCATCGACGCCAGCACACTGCTCACCCGCACATTCCTGTTGCCGCGCCTGCCGGAGTTCCTTGCCCGCTATGTCAGGATCGACCTGCAGATCGGCCAGAGCGACCGGCTGGTCGATCTCGTGCGCGAGGGGGTGGATTGCGTGATCCGCGTCGGCGAGCCGCCAGACAGCGGCATGATCATGCGGCGCCTGGCTGTCATACGCGAGATCACCTGCGCCAGCCCCGCCTATCTCGAACGCCACGGCACACCCGCCTCCCCCGACGCGCTCGACGGTCACCAGGCGGTGGGCTTCATCTCGTCGCGCACCGGAGAGACCCTTCCGTTCGAATTCACCGTCGGCGGCAAGACCCTTGAGGTTCGGATGCCGGGCCGCGTCGCCGCCAATAATTCCGACACCGCCGCCGATCTGGCGCGGCTTGGGTTCGGCCTCATCCAGGCGCCGCGCTATCGCTTCGAGAAGGATCTCGCCGACGGAATGCTCGTCGAGGTGCTGGCCGACTACCCGCCTTCGCCGACGCCGCTGTCGGCGCTTTACCCACAGAACAGGCAACTCTCGCCACGCCTTCGCGTCTTCCTCGACTGGGCCTCGCGCATCTTCGCCGAAGCGGATCTGTAGGGGTAAGATCAAAGGGTTGGCGTTGCCGAGCGTCCGCTCATTCCCTGAAGGCGCGGCTGATCTGGTCCTGCAGCGGCTTGACGAGGTAGGAGATCACGGTCCGGTCCGCAGTCTTGATGAAGGATTCGACCGGCATGCCGGGGACGAGCTTGACCTCGCCGAGCCGCGCGACTTCGGAGCTCGTGGTCGCGATGCGAACGGTGTAGTAGCTGATGCCGCTGCGCTGGTCGGTGGTCGTATCCGGCGAGGTCCGTTCGACCGTGCCGTTGATTTGCGGCGTGGTGCGCTGGTTGAAGGCCGAGAAGCGCAGCGCCGCCGGCTGGCCGACCCAGAGCTGGTCGATGTCGCTCGGCGCTATCTTGGCTTCGACAGTCAAGCTGTCGCTGTCGGGCACGATCTGCATGATCGTCTGCCCAGGGGTAATGACGCCGCCGATCGTATGGGCGATGGACTGCTGCACGACGCCGTCCTGCGGCGCGCGGATGTCGATGCGCCTGAGCTGGTCCTCGGCGGCGATCTTGCGCTCCGTCAGTTCGCCGACCTTGCCGTCAATCTCGCGCAAATCCTTGTTGACGTC
The DNA here is from genome assembly GCF_040323235.1 of Mesorhizobium sp. M0051. Lineage (NCBI taxonomy): Bacteria > Pseudomonadati > Pseudomonadota > Alphaproteobacteria > Hyphomicrobiales > Phyllobacteriaceae > Mesorhizobium > Mesorhizobium sp. M0051. Next base: position 43,712 of record NZ_JAMYUT010000008.1, on the reverse strand, counting down.
GGTGCTGAGCTCGAGATCGATCTGGATGATCTGCAGATTGATCTCGGCGATCTTGCCCTGGGCTTGCGCCAGGGCGGCCGTCAATTGGCCGCGCTCGCCGTCGAGCCGTGCCGACTCGCGCTCCATGGCGGTCAGGCGATCGATCGAAATCAGCCGCTTTTTCCACAGCGCGCGTATGCTGGCCAGTTCCTCCTCGACGAGCGCGATTTCTTGCGATTTGGCATCCGCCTGGGCGGTGTCCCCACCAATCTCCTTCTGCAATTGGAGGACCCGCTCCTGCAGCTGGCTCTTCTGGCCGGAACGGGCCGCCCGCCGCGTCTCGAAGACCTGTTCCTCGCCGGCAATGATCTCGGCGATTACCGGATCATTGCCGCGATTGAGAAGATCCTGCGGAAAGGCGATAGTGTCGGCGCCCTTGCGTTCGGCTTCGAGGCGCGCCTCGCGCGCCGACAACTGATCAAGCGCCTTGGTGACAACGGCGAGATTGGCCGCCGGCATGGTGGGATCGAGGCGCACAAGCAGCGCGCCGCGCTTGACGCGGTCGCCGTCATGCGCGGCGATCTCGCCAACGATGCCGCCTGTCGAATGCTGCACGTCCTTGACGTGGGAATCGACGACGAGGACCCCCGACGCGATGACCGCTCCCGAAATCCGCGTCAGCGAAGCCCAACCGCCGACGCCGCCGACCAGCAGCGCGACCGCGATGAGGCCAAAACGCATGTAGCGCCGAATGGAGTGCTGGGAGGGGCTGAGCATCGTTCCTCCCCTCACTCGCCTGCCGCCGCCGCGCCAAGCGGCGGCGCCGGCTCTTCAGTGGCGAGCCTGAGCCTCGGCATGGCGGCCACCGCGGGTTGCGGCCGTGGAAACAGCTTGGCCAAAACCTCGTCCTTGAGGCCGAACGCCTGGACGCGGCCCTGATTCATGGCAAGGATGAAATCCACCGTCCCGAGCGCGCTTGGCCGATGCGCCACGAGCGCGACGATGCCGCCGCGTTGACGCACCGAAACGATCGCCTGGAACAGCGCCTGTTCGCCTTCGGCGTCGAGGTTGGAATTGGGTTCGTCGAGCACCACCAGGAACGGATCGCGATAGAGCGCGCGGGCCAGCGCGATGCGCTGGCGCTGGCCGGCCGAAACGGCCTCGCCGAGTTCGCCGATCTGTGTCTCGTAGCCGTCGCGGAAGCCGACGATGAGATCATGCGCGCCGGCCGTCTTGGCGGCGGCAATGACCAATGCGGGATCGGCGTCGGGCTCGAAACGGGCGATGTTTTCGGCGACCGTGCCGGCAAACAGCTCGACGTCCTGCGGCAGATAACCGACAAAGCGGCCGCGATCCTCCGGCGACCACTGGTCGAGATCGGCGCCGTCGAGCCGGACCCTGCCGGCGGCGGGCAGCCAGGCACCGACGAGCGCCCTGACCAGCGTCGACTTGCCCGAACCGCTCTGGCCGATGATGCCGACGGCATGTCCCGCTTCAAGCGCAAAGCTGGCGTCCTGCACCAGGAGCCGCTGGGTGCCGGGGGCCGCGATGCTGACACCCTGCATGAAAATGTGGCGGCTCGGCGCCGGCATCGCCATCGGCTCGGCGTCGGCGGGTACCACGGTGAGAACCTTGGTCAGCCGCTGCCAGCCTTGCCGGGCTGTCAGGAAACCCTTCCAGTTGGCTATAACCAGATCGACGGGGGCCAGCGCTCGGCCACTGAGAATCGACGCGGTGATGATGATGCCTGCGGTCGCCTGCTGCTCGATCACCAGCCAGGCGCCGACGCCGAGCATGGCCGATTGCAGCAGCATGCGCAGCACCTTGGATACGGCGCCGAAGCCGCCGGCGATATCGCTGACGCTGCGCTGCTCGGCGAGATAGTCGCGGTTGGCCTCTTCCCATCGCTTGGCCATCCTGCCGCCCATGCCAAGAGCCGCGATGACTTCGGCGTTGCGGTTGCCGGTCGTGGTCAGGCCGTTGCGGACGATGCCGGCCTGGGTGCCGGAGGTGACCGGCTTGCGCGTCAGCCGCTCGGCATAGACGGTCAACAGCACCAGCACGATCGCCCCGACCAGGGCGGTCAGCCCGAGAAGCACATGGAACATGAAGATGATGGCCAGATAGAGCGGCAGCCACGGCAGGTCGAACAGCGCGGTCGGGCCGGTGCCCGACAGGAAGGCGCGCACGCTGTCGAGGTCGCGCACCGGCTGCATGCTGTCGCCGTTGCGCCCGACCTTGAGCGGCAGCTTGAGGACGCTGGAATAGACACGGGCGCCGAGCGCTTCGTCGAGAGCCCCGCCTATGCGCACCAGGATGCGGCCGCGGATGAAATCGAGCACGCCCTGGCCGGCATAAAGGATGGCGACGAGCACGCTGAGGCCGATGAGCGTCGGCACGCTGCGGCTCGGCAGCACGCGATCGTAGACCTCGAGCATGTAGAGCGAGCCGGCGAGCATCAGCACATTGAGCACGCCGCTAAACAGGGCGACCGACGCGAAGGCTGAACGGCACGCGGCCAATGCGGCCGCGAGCTCGGAGGGTCGCGCGCCTTGCCGCTTTGCCCTCCCCGACTGTGGCTTGCCGTCGGACATTCGAGCCGGGTGCGGATCGTCAGCGGTCCCGCGCCGAGGAGAGCTCCATACATGGAGCAAAAGCAGCACGCCGAGCGTTCCCCCAAGAACCGCCCAGCGTGTGCTGGTTTCCGGCTGTGTCAGCTCCACCCCGCCAAATACGAGCACAAACACGCCGGTGCCGAGGATGAGCCTGAGAAATCTGATCAGCAGTGTCATGCCGAGCGCTTCCTGGCGTCAGCCGCCATCATTGGCGTAGATGTGCAATATCGCCCCTTCGAACGTCATGCCGGTGTTGTTGTAGAAATCGAGTTCCTGGTGGATGAGGTTCCCAGCAAGTTCGGATCCGTTGGTGATGGATTCAGCATCCAGCCCGACGTTCCAGGCCGCGCTGCTCGCCTTCACCGCGCTTCCGCTGCCCCAATCCTCGAAGTGAGAGGAAGAGTTCCCGCCATTCGTCACCTGCAGCCAGTCGATCGCCTGGTCGAGATATTTTTGAGGGCTGTTGGGATCGTTAGAAGCGTCGCCGATAGGATTCCCGGCAAGGAAGTTGAGCCAGGTGGCCACCGCGTCGCGGGCAAGAACAAAGCGCGTATCTTGCAAATCCTTGGAGGATGCATCGATCACCTTGAGGGCGTCGGCATAGGAGATGAAGAAAGTGTCTTCCCCGGCACCAGTCAGTCCGTTCTTGTCGTAATCACCGATCAGAAGGCCTGACTTGTCGGAGCCATTCTTGTTTCCATCATTGTTGGAATCGACCTGATACCGAAGTTCGTGGTCGGCAAAGTTCGGACCGGTTTTGCCGACGCCGTCAATCCCGTCCCAGAACGACTTGCCGAGATTGCTCCAAAACCCTGGCGTGCGCACCCCGGGGCCGGCGAACGACGATACGGTTGCGGTATCCTGGGCTGTGACCTCGTTCAGACTGTCATCGTCATGAGCGGCGACTTCGACGGTGTTGGTCCTAAAATCCGCATTTGGAAGCAGGTTGAAGGCGCTGGTCGCGGTGAAGAGCCAGGTCTCGCCGGTGTCGACTAGATAGTCGCCATTAGTATCGCCGGATACATAGTGGGTGCCGTGCGAGCTGTTGGCCACGAAGCCATTGAGCAGATCGATGTCGTCGCCGGTATTCGCCGTGCCGTTGTCATCGACGAGCGAGGTCAGCGTCAACGGATCGAGAGCACCGGCCGGGCTCGTGTTGGTGATTGCGTAATGATAAGTGGCGTTCTGCGCCCCTGACTGAACGGTCTCGGAAGAATTGAAGATGCCATCATGATTGGCATCGACGGTCTTATCTATGGCGATCGACGGCGCGACATCTTTCACCGTCACGATCGCGGTGTCGGTGGCGGTCACGTCGGTGAGGCTGTCGTCGTCATGGCCATGCACCACGACCGTATTGACGATGCTGCCGGCATTGTGCGCGGCAATTCCGACTGTTGCTTTGAAAACCCATTTCTCGTCGCTGTCGACGAGAAAGTCGCCGTCGGTATCGCCGGATTCATAGTACGTGCCGTACTCGCTGCCCTGCACGAAGCCATCCAACAGATCGATGTCGTCGCTGGTATCGCCGGGCGTGGCGTTGTCATCGACCAGCGCGGTCAATGTCAGCGGATCGACGGCACCGGCCGCACTCGTGTTCGTCACTTCATAGGTGTAGGTGACGTCGGCGGCAGAGCCCTCGTTGATCGAGATCGGGTCGGCCGTCTTTTCGATAGCGATCGACGGCGCCACATCTTTCACTGTCACCGTCGCCGTGTCAGTGGCGGTCACGTCGGTGAGGCTGTCGTCGTCATGGCCATGCACCACGACCGTGTTGACAATGCTGCCGGCATTGTGCGCGTCGATGCTGACCGTCGCGTTGAATGTCCAGATTTCGTCGCTGTCGACCCGATAGTCGCCGTCGGTGTCGCCGGACACATAGTGCGTGCCGTGCGTGCTGCCGGTTACGAAGCCGTTGAGCAGGTCGATGTCGTCGCCCGGATTTCCCGGCGTGGCATTGTCGTCGACCAGCGAAGTCAGCGTCAGCGGGTCGGCCGGTCCGGCCAGGCTCGTGTTCGTCACCGCATAGGTGTAGGTGATCTGGGTGGCCACACCCTCATTGATCGAGGTCGGATCGGCCGTTTTTTCGATAGCAATCGTTGGCGCCTGGTTGTCGCCGGTGATAACCCCCCACTCCTCAAAACCACCGTCCGAACCACTGGGAGTGCCGAAGGCCGAATACAGATAGATGTAGTTATCGGCGCCGGTGAAGAAACTGGTTGGGATATAGACGAACAGATCACCCTGTCCGCTGCCTGCCGGCGCGTCCTTGCCGGCATTCAACTGAACGGTCACATTGCCGTTCCCGTCCATGTCATAGAGCGGCGGCTGGCTCTGAAGCACCGATAGGTCGGTGATATTTGGATCCGTCGCCGAATAGATCTTCAACGAGTCAAGGGACAGTAGCGACCCCGTCGCGCTGTTCGGCTCGTTGGCGTCGAGCTTGAACACGTAATAATCGTGGCCGCCTACGGTCACCACCTGCATGCTGCTCAGCAGAAGTGCGTTCGTATGCTCCTGCTGCTTGTCATCCAGCGGCAGCGGAGAGCCATCGGTGTTGAAGCCACTTTCCGTGTCCTGTGCGCCAAGCACAAGGAACGTGTCATAGTTGCCTGTACCGGCATCACCTTGTGGTGCGGCCGTAAAAATGGTGCCGTCGGTCAATGTCGCGGAGGTGGTTCCGCCGGACAGATCAATCACAATGTCGGTCATGTTCTCAACTCCCCTGCGCCGTCAGGCGCGTTCCCTTGCTGGCCGCGCAAGGCGGCCGACTACCCAAACCTCTTGCGTCGCCGGGCGTCCTGCTGACCGCGGAACGCGACCCTCGCCGGCGAGTAGTCGTTCGTGACAAAAGCGGCTTTGAATGGAGATTTTAACAGCGAAACGGCCGGCGGGGAGACCGCCTCCCGCTCACCGGACACAGCTATTCCCGTATGGCGGAACTGGCCCACCGTCGGACTGACAGCTACACTCACCCCAAAACCCCAAAACCCCCAAACGATCCTAGCGATCACCTGGACGTTAATATTCCCTAAACCATATCTCGCAGGTCGCAATGCGTTCGTCTATATAACCCCGGTTATAGGGCAGAGGGTAAAGTTAATTACGGAAAAGTTCGTCGAGATGCCAACAATAACGTCGCGATTCCGGTTGAATTATTTTCCATATTTGGGTTTCACAATAGGAATTACAAAAATTTCCTGATGATGCCGATGGGTCTTTTTAAGATGAAGACCAACATCGGCATCCCGGAGTAGCGTCTTCTTTCAGTCCGCCGTTGCACGTCTTGCTGAAAGTGCCGCGTCAGAATTAACTAAGCAGTTGCTAATGTTTTGCACAGTCGCGCCGCTTCTGTCAGCATGGCCTCACGCTTTGGGGGATGCGGGCCGTGTCGGTGCTCGCTTTCGTCAAGAAGCAGTCACTCGCGAGTCGTAAAGACACGCAAAGGGGGAAGAAGCATGACCGAACAAGCGCTTTGGCCGCCATCCATCGGTGGCAGCGTTGCACCATGGGGCCGTGACACCAAAGGCCGGCTGCTGGCGAGCTGAACATGGTCACCACGGTTTTCATCGCGGACGACCACCCGCTGCTGCTGCACGGCCTGACCGACCTGATTGCCCGCGATCCCGGTTTCCGGGTGGTCGGTTCGGCGCAGGACGGCACCGTCGCCATGGCCATGATCCGGCGCGACGTGCCTGATGTCGCCGTGCTCGACATCAGCATGCCGGGACTGAGCGGTCTCGATATCGCCGCCGAAATCGGCAGGCAGGGCCTTGCCACGCTTTGCGTGCTTTTGACGGTCGGTGCCTCGCAAGCGCAGCTCTACGACGCGGTTGCGGTTGGCGTTGCCGGAATCGTGTTCAAGGAGACCGCCGTCGAGGCGCTGCTCAGATGTATCCACGAGGTCGCCGCGGGCGGCCGCTGGCTGCCGGCCGAGATTGTCGGCGAGGCCCTGCACAACGAAGCATTCCGTCGGGTCAAATGGCAGAAACTGTCGTCGCGGCTGACCAGGCGGGAGATGGAGATCACCCGACTGGTTGCCGCGGACAAGCCGTACGAACGCATCGCGATCGATATCGGTATCTCCAAAGGCACACTGAAAATCCATATGAACAACATCTATCGCAAATTGGAGGTTGCCTCACGCGTGCAGCTTTTGCAGCTGGCCGCCGACCAGATCGGACTGGCTGTTGCGAGCGGCTTTCGCGACCAATCCAGTCTCGAAAGCCCCGCCAGCGACGACATGTAATCGCGCCACCATAAGCACAGGTTCAGCCAGCGACCCAATGCCGGCGCAGGCTGTTGATGCTGAAATTTGCCGCCAGCCTGGAAGGGCAAATTTAAGCGTTTGCTACTAGGATCAGTTCGGGGGCTGTTGTTCAGGAAGGGTGTTCGGGTCGAATTGGCCACAACGGCATTCAGTCTAGGCCACGTAAGACGGGCCATTTTTTCGTCCGCCAACCTGCCGGCGGCGATCGCTTTTGTCGTGCTCCTGGTCTGCGCCGTCGTTGCCGACCAGCAGAACAGAAGGGTTTCCGATCAGCTGGCGCGCGCTGATGTATTGGCCAAGGTCAGCATCATCCGCGCCAAGCTCGAAGGCAACATAAACGGCAATCTTCAGCTTGTTCAGGGGCTCGTCTCGACCATCGTTACGGAGCCCTATATGGGCCAGCAGAGATTTGCCTCGCTCGCGCGCAACCTGTTCGAGCAGAAATCGCAGTTGCACAACATCGCCGGCGCGCCCGACCTCGTCATCTCGCTGATGTATCCTATGGAAGGCAACGAGAAGGCTATCGGGCTCGATTACCGCAAGAACGAGGCGCAACGCATGGCGGCGCTGCGGGCGCGCGACCAGCGCGTGCTGGTGCTCGCCGGCCCGGTCAGACTTGCGCAGGGCGGGAACGCCTTCATCGGCCGCATCCCGGTCTTCGTGCCGACTGCGGGCGGCGGCACCCGCTTCTGGGGCATCGTGTCGGCAGTGGTCGATGTCGACCGGCTCTACGCTGCGAGCGGACTGACTGACGCGGATCTCGACATCGACATCGCACTCATCGGCAAGGATGCACTGGGCGGCGGCGGCGAGCGATTCTTCGGCGGCGACAATGTCGTCGCCGGCAACCCCGTGTCCGCCGATGTGCAACTGCCTTCAGGTTCCTGGCGAATTTCGGCCATCCCAAAGGGTGGCTGGCCGGCAGCTCCGAAGAACGAGTGGACCTTGCGATCGCTGATGTTGCTCGCCGGCGCGCTGGTGGTGTTGCCGATCCTCATTGCCGGACGGCTGTTCGGCGAAAGGCAGAAAAACGACGCCGAGCTGAGGCGCCTGTCCGGTCGCCTGGAACTGGCGCTGGAAGCCTCGGGCATCGGCGTGTGGGAGCACGACCTCACCACCAACGAGCTGGTGTGGGACGATCGTGTGAACGAGATCTATGGCAAGTCCGCCGACGGAGGGTCGCGCGGCTATACAGACTGGGCACAGGCCATCCATCCCGAAGATATCGAGCGGGCAAAGCGCGATTTCGATTCAGCTGCGGCGAAAAAAGGCCTCTACTCCTCGCAATACCGGCTGCTGCGCCCCGATGGCACCGTCCGCCATGTGCGCACGCGCGCAAGCTACTCCCAAGGCATTGGCGGCACGCCCAAGATGATCGGCGCCGAATGGGACGTGACCAGCGACGTGCTGCTCACCGAGACCCTCATCCGCGAGCGCCAGCTGTCGGAATCCAAGAACGACGAGCTGGAGCTGGCCAAGGCGCGCATCGAGCATGTGGCGCTGCACGATTCGCTCACCGGCCTACCCAATCGCCGCTATCTCGACGAGATGCTGGCCGATACCGGCGAATCCGACCGCCGCACAGCGATGCTGCATCTGGACCTCGACCGCTTCAAGCAGATCAACGACACGCTCGGCCACGCAGCCGGCGATGCCATGCTGGTGCAGGCCTCGAAGGTCATCAAGGCAAATGCCGGCTCCGGCGATTTCGTTGCGCGCATCGGCGGCGACGAGTTCGTCGTCGTGACCTATGAGCGCGACGACGACGAGCTCTCGGCGCTCGCCGACCGCATCATCGAGGAGATGCGCCAGCCCGTCGATTATCAGGGCCATCCTTGCCGCTTCGGGGTCAGCATCGGCATTGCCGCCGACAGCGGCGTCGACACGAAGCAGTTGCTCGTCAACGCCGATCTCGCGCTTTACCGGGCGAAAAGCCGTGGGCGCAACCGCCACGAATTCTTCAATGAGGAACTGCAGAGCGAGATCGTGCGGACCAAGCAGACCGCCGATGAGATCCTGAGCGGACTGGAGCGGAACGAATTCATCGCCTACTACCAGCCGCAGTTCGATGCCAAGTCGCTCGAGATCGTCGGCGTCGAGGCGTTGTCGCGCTGGAAACATCCGCAACGCGGCATCCTGGCCCCCGACGCCTATCTGAAGGTGGCTGAAGAGCTCAATGTCGTGGCGCTGATCGACCGCATCGTCCTCAAGCACGCACTGGAGAATTTCGAGCGTTGGTCGCGCGGCCATCTCAATATCCCGCGTGTGTCGGTCAACGTCTCGGCCACGCGCCTGGAGGACAAGGACCTGATCGAGGGCCTGCGCACGCTCGCCATCAAGCCGGGAACCGTATCGTTCGAGCTGGTGGAATCCATCTTCCTCGACGAGAACGATGATCTGGTCACCTGGAACATCGAACACATCAAGGATCTCGGCATCGACATCGAGATCGACGATTTCGGCACCGGCCATGCCTCGATCGTATCGCTGCTCAAGTTGCAGCCGCGCCGCCTCAAGGTCGATCGCCAGTTGATCACACCCATCACCGGCTCGACGGCGCAGCGTCACCTGGTGGCGTCGATCATCGAGATCGGCAAATCGCTCGGCATCGAAGTGGTTGCCGAAGGCGTCGAGACGATGGAGCACGCGCGCATCCTGAAAGAGCTCGGCTGCGATATCCTGCAGGGCTATTTTTTCGGCCGCCCGATGGAGGCCAAGGCGTTCAAGACCTTCGCCCAGTCTCGCAAATGGCTGGCCGCAGGGTGACGGCCACTACCCGGTGGCATGGGTCAGCGATGGCGCATCCTCGACAACGCTGTCCAAGCCGCCTCGCGATCGAACCCGTACAGCGGTTGAATCTGCCGACGAAACCGAACCGGCCTTCGACTCCGCGATCTCAGGGAACTGTTGACCATGATTTCGGTTGTTTTCTGTGCGAACAGTCGTTCCACGAACCCTTGGTGAGCGAAAATGAGACATGGACTCTGCAGACAAGCAGCACGGTTCCTTTCGAAGGTTGATGACTGGCATCGTCACGGCAATCTTCACCGCCCCTGATCGGACATCCGAGCGAGGTACCGGCCCGTCATTGGTTGCCGAGTGGACGCTGCCGCCATCGGCAACGCTTGGCTCATCCCTACGCTTGAAAGGGATCGAACGTGAAACTCGAGCCCGTCTGCCGTGGGTGGTGAGGACGTTTGTCAAGGCTGAGACGGGCCGCATTGTGTTGCGTATGGTGCAAACCGACACGGATGCGTTCGATGCCGCCTCGGCAATCATCTCCAGGACCCTGGAAGGGATAGAAGCACTGCCCGTGCTTCCGCGGGAGGCTGAAGACATTCTCACAATCTCCTCCCGCGAACGTCACAAGTGGCTTAGGGATGGCCGCCTGAAAAGCGTCGGCACGCGCACCGTCAAGATGCGCGGGCGATCCAACGCCGTCACCTTCCATGTCTTCGATTTACGGCACATCGAGGACATTCTCGATCGTGACCTGGCGGCGGCCTGGAGGGAGGACGATGCGCGAGAAGCCTCCGAGAACAGGCGGCGCGGGGCCGGCAAGGCCGCTCTGACGCGAGCAGGAAAACGGAAGGGCAAGGCCCGCGGTACCAGAAACTCGGGAAAGGATGATGCTTCACGGCCAAAGCTGGAAGGCTGGGACACGTTCGAAGCGGAAGGGCTGCTGCGCTAGAATCCAAAGGACGCATTCAGCCAGTTCGAACTTCGAAATTCCGTGCGGTGCCGACGATGGCACATTCAGCGCCGGCGACCCTCTGACGGGACTGCGCAGGTTAAACCGATCGTCCGACCTACAAACGTGCCTTTGACGCGCAATTGGCGGTTAACACTGCCGCATCGACCGGCTGATTAAGGCCGTTCCGGGTCCAAAGAGCGCACTTGATCCATAGCCGAAGTTTCCCGAAAATCACCTCAAAGCCGGTTCCGGCCACCCAGGCCGCATGCCAGTTCGGTCTATTTGCGCCCTCTGGCCCAATCGCCGCAGATGAGGAGCCGGATAGCCATTATGAGGAGACCGTTTATAACGGTCGCTGAGATTGCGATAACCAAGGGGAGACGATGCGCTACATACGTCCGCTTTCAATCGAAGATGCCGTTGGCCAATTGGCCGGTTCGGCAGGCACGGCCGCCATCCTCGCGGGAGGCAGCGACCTCCTGGTCAGGATGAAGGGCGGTTTTGTCGAACCCGACCTGATCGTCGACATCAAGGCGATCGACGGCCTGAGCGAGATCCGCGAAACGGCTGAAGGCTTCAGCATCGGTGCCGCGGTCCCCTGCGCCGTCCTGGGAGAGAGCGCTGCCCTGAAGAAGGCGTGGCCCGGCGTCGTCGAAGCGGCCAAGCTGATCGGCTCGAAACAGGTACAGGGACGCTGCACGATCACTGGCAATCTCTGCAACGCCTCGCCGGCTGCCGACAGCGTGCCGGCGCTAGTTGCGGCAGGCGCCAGGGCATCGGTCGTCGGGCCGGCGGGCAGGCGCACGATTCCCGTGCAGAGCGTGCCGACCGCGCCGGGCAAGACCTCCCTGGCCAAAGGCGAGATCATCGAGGCGATCCTGCTCGACAAACGCGCGCCGCATTCGGGCGATGCGTATCTGCGTTTCATTCCACGCACCGAGATGGATATCGCGGTGGTCAGCGCCGGCGTGAATTTGACGCTCGATGAGCACGGTGTCGTCAAATCGGCTCGCGTTGCGCTGGGCGCCGTGGCGGCGACGGTGCTTCTGGTCGAAGAGGCCGCAGAGGTCCTCATCGGCTCCAAGCTGGACGAAGCGACGCTGGAGCGGCTCGCCAAGGTCTGCTCGGGCGCCTGCCGTCCGATCGACGACAAGCGCGGCACCATCGAATTCAGAAGAAAAGTTGCGGGCGTGCTGGCCAAGCGGGCCGCCACGACCGCCTACGTACGCGCAGGAGGCAAATGATGGCTGGAGTTGCGGTTTCAACGACGATCAACGGCGACAGCGTCGAGTACCTTTGCCAGCCGGACGAGACGCTGCTCGACGTCCTGCGCGATCGCCTGGGGCTGACGGGCGCCAAGGAAGGCTGCGGCACCGGCGACTGCGGCGCCTGCAGCATCATCCTTGACAACAGGCTGGTGTGTTCATGCCTGGTGCTCGGCGCGGAGGCTGAAGGCCGGCGCGTCGAGACCATCGAGGGGATGGCGCATGGCGACAAACTGCATCCGCTGCAGCAGAAGTTCCTCGAGCACGCGGCGCTGCAATGCGGCATCTGCACGCCGGGCTTCCTGATTGCGGCGAAGGACCTTCTGGCCAAGAACCCCGACCCGACCGAGGAGGAAATCCGCTTCGGCCTCGCCGGGAACCTGTGCCGCTGCACCGGCTACGACAAGATCGTGCGCGCCGTCCAGGACGCCGCCAGCGTGATGAAGGGAGCCTGACCATGAATTTCGATCCGCGTTACTCCGGTCGCAATTTTACCTCTGTCGGTACACGCCCCATCCGTCCCGACGGCGTCGACAAGGTGACGGGTCGCGCCCGCTACGGTGCGGACTTCAACATGGCCGGCCAGTTGGTCGGGCGTGTCCTGAGGAGCCCGCATGCGCACGCCACGATCAGGAAGATCGACACGTCCAAGGCAGAGAAGCTTCCCGGCGTGAAAGCGGTGATCACCGCGGCCGACCTGCCCGACCTCACCAATGGCGATGCCGCCATGTACGACATCCTCGACAACTGCATGGCGCGCAAGAAGGCGCTCTATGACGGCCATGCGGTGGCCGCGGTCGCAGCCGTGGATGCCCGCACGGCCAGGCAGGCGCTGAAGCTGATCGAGGTCGACTACGAGATTCTGCCGCATGTAACCGATGTCGACGAGGCAATGAAGCACTCCGCTCCCCTCATCAACGACGCCATCTTCACCGAGGGCCTGGAGGAAAAGCCGGTAAAGCCGTCCAACGTCGCCAAGCGAAGCCAGTTTGGCCACGGCGATGTCCATCAAGGGTTCGGCCACGCCGATTTCATCGTCGAGCGCTCGTTCAAGACCGAGCAGACGCACCAGGGCTATATCGAGCCGCATGCCTGTGTGGCGAGCGTCAGCTCCGACGGCACTGCAGATCTTTGGGTTTGCACGCAAGGCCATTTCGTCTACCGCCAGCACTGCGCGCAGCTCCTTGGCATGGAAGCTTCCAAGCTGCGCGTCACCTCCTCGGAGATCGGCGGCGGCTTCGGCGGCAAGACCCATGTCTGGGCCGAGCCGGTCGCCTTGGCGCTGTCGCGCAAGGCCGGCCGCCCGGTCAAGCTGGTGATGACCCGCGACGAGGTGTTCCGCGCCTCGGGTCCGACCAGCGCCACCTCGATCGACGTCAAGATCGGCGCCCGCAAGGATGGCACGATCACTGCCGCCGAGGCGACACTGCGCTATTCCTGCGGCCCCTATTCGGGCATGTGGGCCGAGATCGGTGCCATGACCGCGTTTGCCTGCTACAAGCTCGAGAACGTCAACACGGTCGGCTACGAGGTGCTGGTCAACCGGCCAAAGACCGCAGCCTATCGCGCGCCGTCGGCGCCCATGGCGGCGTTTGCGGTGGAAAGCGCGATCGACGAGCTGGCCAAGGAGGTCGGCATGGACCCGGTCGAGTTCCGGATCAGGAACGCCGCACAGGAAGGCACGAGGTCGTCCTACGGCCCGGTCTACGGCCCGATCGGCATCGGCCCGACGCTCGAGGCGGTGAAGAGCCACCCGCACATGAAGGCGCCGCTGGGCAGGAACCAGGGCCGCGGCATGGCTTGCGGCTTCTGGTTCAACTTCGGCGGCCAGACCTGCACGGACCTCAACATCGGCATGGACGGCTCGGTATCGCTCGCCGTCGGAACGGTCGATGTGGGTGGTTCCCGTGCGTCGCTGTCGCTGGTCGCGGCGGAAGAGCTCGGCATCGACTATAGTCAAGTCAAGGCGATCGTCGCCGATACGTCCAGCCTCGGTTATAACGACATGACCGATGGCAGCCGGGGCACCTTCTCGTCGTCCATGGCGACGATTTCGGCCGCCCGCAATGCAATCAAGATCCTGCGGGAACGCGCCGCGCAGATGTGGGACATTTCCGTCGACGACGTGGTCTGGGAAAAGGGCCACGCGGTTGCCAAGGGCGAGAAGCATGGCAATCTCGGCAAGCTGTCGCTGAAGGAGATCGCGGTCGAGTCGGGCAAGACCGGCGGACCGATCGCCGGCCACAGCGAGCTCGTCGCCGATGGCGCGGGCGTTTCCTTCGCCACCCATATCTGCGATATCGAGGTCGATCCAGAGACCGGCGCCACACGGGTTCTGCGCTACACGGTCGTGCAAGATGCCGGCAAGGCGGTGCACCCGACCTATGTCGAGGGACAGTATCAGGGCGGTGCCGCGCAAGGCATCGGCTGGGCGCTCAACGAGGAGTATATCTACGGCAAGGACGGGCGGCTCCAGAATCCCGGCTTCCTCGACTATCGCATCCCGGTCTGCTCGGACCTGCCAATGATCGACACGCAAATCCTCGAAATCCCCAACCCCAACCACCCTTACGGGGTGCGCGGTGTCGGCGAGACATCGATCGTGCCGCCCCTGGCTGCGATCGCCAATGCGGTGTCGAATGCGGTCGGGGTGCGGATGACGCATATCCCGATGTCGCCGCCGCGCATTCTGGCGGCGCTGGAGGAACGGGCAGGCTGATGGTCGAAGTGACGCTCTGGGGATCGCTAGGTGCTATCGCCGGAGGCAAGAGCAAGGTCGAGATCGAGGCCAAGGACATAAGGGAGCTGTTCAGGAAGCTGGCTGAACAGTATCCCGGCATCGAGCCCTTGATCGACAAAGGCATCGCCGTCGCCATCGACGGTACGATCTATCGCGATACGTGGTCGAAGGAATTGCCAAAAGGCTCCGAAATTTTCCTGCTGCCGCGTCTTGCCGGGGGATAATCGGACAATCGCCTCGCTGTCGTCGACGACCAGGACCTGGCCTGTCGGTCGTGGCTACGGATATTTTGTCTGAGCACTCGCGGGGCTAAGATCGCCCTGCAACTCCTTCGGCAGCGGGAGGCTTGAGCATTGCAGGTGCACCTCGCGGGCGAACAGTCTTCGTTGCTTTTGCTCGTGCTCCTTGATGGCTGCAACGAGCCCCATTGAATACGGGCCCAGCAAAACGCCGAAGCCCCATCCCGGATGCTCTTTCTCGCGAACCTCGTAGTCCGACGCCGCCAGGCGGGCTTGCTGGCATTCGGGCGATGCCCATTTCTGGTCTTGCTGCGAAAGCGACGCGCCATAGTCGACCGGAGAGGTCGCGCACCCCGCCATGGTCACGGCCAATGCGACGGACATTGCAATTCTCATTCCGGAGCCTTTCCCAAGCATCGTGAAGAGTACACAGAGCCCTTCTTTCCACAAATAGCCGCTGTCGCCCTAGCCTCGCAGCCCAGGAGCCTCCTGCCCCGTCCTCTCGACATATTCCGTATAGCCGCCGCCATAGGTGTGGATGCCTTCAGGCGTCAGCTCCAGCACGCGGTTGGAAAGGGCTGCCAGAAAATGCCGGTCGTGCGAGACGAACAGCATGGTGCCTTCATACTGCGACAGCGCGGTGATCAGCATCTCCTTGGTGGCGATGTCGAGATGGTTGGTCGGCTCGTCCAGCACCAGAAGGTTGGGCGGATCGAACAGCATCAGCGCCATCACCAGCCGCGCCTTTTCGCCGCCTGACAGCACGCGGCACTTCTTCTCGATCTCGTCGCCGGGAAAGCCGAAACAGCCGGCGAGCGCCCGAAGCGGCGCCTGGCCGGCTTGGGGGAACGCGTCCTCCAGCGTCTGGAACACGGTGCGCTCGCCTTCCAGCACTTCCATCGCATGCTGGGCGAAATAGCCCATTTTTACACTGGGCCCCCGCGCGACCGTGCCGTTGTCGGGCTCGGAAGCACCGGCGACCAGTTTCAGCAGCGTCGACTTGCCGGCGCCATTGACGCCCATGATGCACCAGCGCTCGCGGCGGCGGACCTGAAAGTCGAGCCCCTCATAGATGGAGCGGGTGCCATAACCCTTATGGACGTTCTTCAGCGTGACCACGTCCTCGCCGCAGCGCGGCGCCGGCAGAAAATCGAAGGACACGGTCTGGCGGCGCTTGGGCGGCTCGACGCGGTCGATCTTGTCCAGCTTCTTCACCCGGCTCTGCACCTGCGCGGCATGCGAGGCGCGCGCCTTGAAGCGCTCGATGAAGGCGATCTCCTTGGCCAGCATCGCCTGCTGGCGCTCGAACTGTGCCTGCTGCTGCTTGTCGGCGATGGCCCGCTGCTGCTGATAGAATTCGTAGTTTCCCGAATAGGCGGTCAGCGAGCCGCCATCGATCTCCACCACCTTGTTGACGATGCGGTTCATGAACTCGCGGTCGTGCGAGGTCATCAAGAGCGCGCCGTCATAGTTCTTCAGGAAGGATTCCAGCCAGATCAGGCTTTCCAGGTCGAGATGGTTGCTCGGCTCGTCGAGCAGCATCGCGTCGGGGCGCATCAGAAGAATGCGGGCCAGCGCCACGCGCATCTTCCAGCCGCCAGACAGCTTGCCGACATCGCCGTCCATCATCTCCTGGGAAAAGCCGAGACCATCGAGCACTTCCCGCGCGCGGCCGTCCAGCGCATAGCCGTCGAGTTCCTCGAAGCGGTGCTGTGCCTCTCCATATTTTTCGATGATCTCGTCCATCTGGTCGGCCTGGTCGGGATCGGCCATGGCGGCCTCGAGCGCGGCCATTTCTGCCGCGACTTCGCTCACCGGCCCTGCCCCGTTCATCACTTCGGCCACAGCGCTGTGGCCTTCCATGTCGCCGACATCCTGGCTGAAATAGCCGATGGTGACGCCTCGATCGACCTGCACCTGCCCCTCGTCGGGCTGCTCCTGCCCGGTAATCATGCGAAACAGCGTCGTCTTGCCGGCGCCGTTGGGGCCGACCAGGCCGACCTTCTCGCCCTTCTGCAGGGCCGCCGACGCCTCGATGAAGACGAGCTGACGGCCGTTCTGCTTGCTGATGCTTTCAAGTCTGATCATGCGGTTTCCGGGAGAATTGGAACTTGGGAGGATTTTCCCCGGGGCCATACGCGATGGCGAGCGTCAGAGGAAGAGGCGCAAGCGCCGCATACAGCCGATCTCCCCCCTCGTGGGGGAGATGGCCGGCAGGCCAGAGGGGGGCGCTGTCCCGCCGGCGTCTCAATCCATCGATCTACGCCGAAGCGTTTACACCTATCGCGATACTAACGAACTTGGTGATACTATCCGGCCTTCGTCGCATGGACCCGCCGCGTGCGCGACGCCATCGGTCCTGGCTATCCCGTGCATCCATACGGCATCGATCCGCACTCGGGCGCCTGAGGGGCTCACTTCCGCTGCGGATAGATCGTCTCGCCGCGCTTCAGCATTGCCACAAACGTCTCGATCTTCTTCTTGCGGCCGGCCTCGGTCTTCATGTTGTGGGTGCGGAAGGCGAGCGCGAAGCGGTTCTGCGCGCTGAGTTTCTCAAGCATCTCCTTGGCTGCCGGCTCGGCGTCGATCGCCGCTTGCAGGTCATCGGGGATTTTCATCTGCTTGCCGCTGCCATAGGCGCGCGCCCAGCGCCCGTCGGCCTTGGCCGCCTCGACCTGCCTCAGCCCATGCTCGGTCATGCGGCCCTCCGCGACCAGCCGCGCGACATTGTCGATGTTGATCTTGCTCCAGATGCTCTTCTTGCCGCGCGGCGTGTAGCGCTGCAGGAAGCTCTTCTCGTCCAGCCCCTTGCGCACCGCGTCGATCCAGCCGAAGCACAAAACGACGTCGATGGCTTCCTTGGGCGTGATCGACTTCAATCCCGATCCCACCTTGTGCATCTTGATCCACACTTCGGTTTCCGTGCCATGATGCTTGTCGAGCCAGGCGTAGAAGCTTTCCGGATCCGGAAACTCCCGGACCTTGTCGGGATCGACCTTCACCGGCGCCATCAGCCAGCCTGCCCGTTCGGTGCCGTCCGCGCCATCGCTTTCACTGTGGTCCGGCCTCCAGCATCGCGCCTATCGTCATTGGCCAGCATCGTGGCATGAATTGCTGTCAGTTTCCGTCAGCAAACTTGTCGGGGCGCGTACGGCGTTCCTTCGCGTCCCCCTCTGTCCCTGAACATCTTTGCGAAGCGCCTACTGCAACTGCGGCTTTTTCAGAAAACTGCCGCGGTCTGCCGACTTGACGCGCAGCCAGGTTTCGCGGCCGTCACGCAGCACCCGCATCGGGATCTCGGCGCCCGCCGAGCCGCTCTCCCACAGTTTGCGGTAGAAATCGGCCAGCCCGTCGACCGCGCCGTCGCGAATGTCGGAGATGATGTCGCCCTCGCGCAGGCCGGCCTTGGCCGCCGGTCCGCCTTCGGTCACGCTCATCACCACCACTCTGCCGTCGCTTTCGGCCGACAACGCGCCGAGCCACGGGCGCGGCGGCTTGGCCACCTGGCCGCGCGTCAGCAGATCGTCGAGAATCGGCGGCAACAGATCGATCGGCACGACCATGTTGATGTCGGCGACCTCGCCGTTGCGGCTCATCTGCAGGCGCAGCGAACCGATGCCGAGCAGCGAACCGTCGGAGCCGAACAGCCCTGCCCCTCCCCAGGACGGGTGCGCCGGCGCAATAAAGATCGCCTCGTCAAGCAGATACTCCCAATAGCCGGCGAATTCCTGCTTAGTGACGATCCTTGCCTGCACCGACTGACCGATGCCGTCCGTCAGCACGACGGCGTCTCCGACCTTCGCCTTGCCGGCATCGCCCAGCGCCACCGCCGGCAGGCTGAGTGGTGCCAGTGCCTGCACCAGGCCGAACCCCGATTCCTGGTCATAGGCCAGCGCATGCGCGGGAACGACGCGGCCGTCATGGGTGGTCAGCCAGACTTCCTCCGCCTCGGTGATGAGATAGCCGATGGTCAACACGAGCCCGTCATTGCGAATGACGACGCCGCTGCCTTCCCTGAGCGTGCCGAGGGCCCCGGCCGTAAAGGCGTCTTCGGGAACGGTGGCCCGCAGGGTAACGACCGAGCGCGGATTGGGATTGATGGTCATGCTTTTGTCCTGCGATGCAATGCTCTGGCGTGGCGTTATTCCCTATACCTATGCCGCACCGGAGACGGTGCAAGGGGTGTAGTGCTGACCTCATCCCTTATGCAGGAGAAGCTCGGTGCGGCGTCATAAAACAATAGTTCAACGCAAGTTGAACTTCCCCATCCGCGGCCCTAGCTTTACATGGACCTGCAATCTTTCCACACGCCACCCGAACACGAGGCCACGAGATGACCGAATACACCCCGCCGAAAGTATGGACCTGGAACAAGCCCAGCGGCGGCGCCTTTGCCAGCATCAACCGGCCGATCGCCGGCCCCACGCATGACAAGGAACTGCCCGTCGGCAGGCATCCGCTGCAGCTCTATTCGCTGGCGACGCCGAACGGCGTCAAGGTGACGGTCATGCTGGAGGAGCTTCTGGCGCGCGGCCACAAGGGCGCTGAATATGACGCCTGGCTGATCAGGATCAACGACGGCGACCAGTTCGGCAGCGGCTTCGTCGAGATCAACCCCAACTCCAAGATTCCCGCCTTGATGGACCGCAGCGGCAAGACGCCGGTGCGCGTCTTCGAATCCGGTTCGATCCTGGTCTATCTCGCCGAAAAATTCGGCGAATTCCTTCCCAGCGAGCAGCCGGCCCGCGCCGAGGTGCTGTCCTGGCTGTTCTGGCAGATGGGCTCGGCGCCGTATCTGGGCGGCGGCTTCGGCCATTTCTATGCCTATGCACCGGAAAAGTTCGAATACGCCATCGACCGCTTCTCGATGGAGGTGAAGCGCCAGATGGATGTGCTCGACCGCCGGCTGGCAGAGACGGAATATCTCGGCGGCAAGGACTACTCTATCGCCGACATGGCGGTGTGGCCCTGGTATGGCGGGTTGGCGCTTGGCCGCATGTACAACGATTCCGCCGAGTTCCTGTCCGTGCACGAGTACAAGCATGTGCAGCGCTGGGCCCAGGCGATCGACACACGCCCGGCGGTCAAGCGCGGCCGCATGGTCAACCGCGCCTTCGGCGAGCCGGCCCTGCAGTTGCACGAGCGCCACGACGCCAGCGACTTCGAGACGAAGACGCAGGACAGGCTGGCGGCGGAATAAGCTGGGCTGACAACGGGCCGATCTCTCTCCCCCAATGGGACCCAATGGGGGAGGATGGCGGCTTCACCCCACCTCTGGACAGATTGGCCGTCAGGCAAGGCCGGTCTCAGAAACAGAGCCCGCCACGACTGCCAGGTCGCGGCGGACTTTTCCCAAGGCAAGGCGACTCGGACAACCTTTTGTCGGCACCATCATTCAGCGCAGGACCTCGACGATTTGACGTGTCTCGGGATCGACCAGAACCGTCTGGTGGTTGATCACGGCGACGCGATATCTGACGTCGGGTACCTCACGCAGTTCGACCGTGTCCGGCACCGACGAGCCGAGCTTGAGCTCGACGCCCAGAAGGTTCACCGACGCAAGCGGCTCCCTCTTGATGTATTCGCGAACGACCGTCTCCTGCTGCGGCTGGACGATGACGACATTTTCCGCCAGCGCCGCACCGATGCCGCCCATCAGGACGACTGCGGCCGCTGCGCTCGAAAGATAAAGTCTCATGACCATCTCCTATTGGTAACTGAAACTCCGCCCTGGATGGAAACTCCACCGCGGGCCAGGGGTTCCATTCCAAATTCCAGAATTGAAGGCATCATGACGTTGGCCAGAATATTCAATGGCTGTTGGAACGATGCTCGTAATTGGCTCAGAATAGCTCTCAATCTTGGTGGATAAATTGCGTATCCGAGGCGGATATTAATGCGAATCAGCTTGTTGTTTGTCGGCATCCCCGAGTTTCGCCTCCAGTCATTTCAAGGTGGAATGCGCGGTGAACGGAGCATCGAAGATGAGGCACCGCAGGCCGATGGCCGACCATCGAGCAGCGGATTGGGCGGCGCCGCCACTCAGCCGATCGGTCGGCTCCACAAGCGCATCCCGATGCCTCGGAGATAGCTCAAGGCGTCTTCCAGCCTCATGAGAGGCATCTTGCCAAAACCACACTTTCCATGCCCGAATTATTGGCGAAAGACCCTTGTCCGGCTAAGTTTTTAGCCCAGCCATCATATCAGTTTTGACTAAAATAATAGAACGTCCAATGCACATTGCCGGAACCGAACAGGCCCCCTTGGACCTTTGCGTCCGGCAGCCAAGACCTTCGTCCTACAGGAAAACGCAGAAGCCTGATGTGACCGTTTCAAGCCCGGACAAGGGAACATCGGGCGCCGCTTGCACACCCAGGGCGCATCCCAGGAAGAACCTTGGCAATGGCGGCCTGGAGCGCACTGATCGTCACACTGATGTCGATCGCAGCCGGTGCAATTGACTTCTGACGCTCGACCGCCTTTTCCACCGGTCTGACATGGCTTGCATTAATATTAGAGACAGCGAATATAGGGGTCGGCCGGCGACCGCCAGAAGTCGGCTGGGCCCGGCGTGCCTCCCTTTGCACCTGGCCGCCGGGCCACTTTTTCTTCTGCTTGTCATTTTTCCTCCAGGCGGCACAAAGCAGCGCGAGCACCTTCCCGTCCCTCGCAACCGCGCTGCCTCGACGCCGGACTGTTCTTCAGGCGCGCCTGGATTTGGGCACTGAATCCGCGCTTTAGCTCCGCCTATTCCGCTTTCGCGGAAGTTTCGGCCGCCGTGCAATATGCAATGCTGCTAATGCGGCGGTACGAGCCGCCCTGGTTGACGCGGGCGCCCCAGCATCCCAACAATGCGCCCCCCCGTCCGCGTCGACCACGGCAGGCGCTTGGCGCTCTCGTCCGATCCGCGAAGTCTTGCGCCGGCGGTGCCGGGGCAACACAGTTGCGCGACAGGTCTCACGAGACATTCGTTGCCGCCTCAGCCGCCGGCCAACGCCTTCGTCGTCACCAGATTGGACGCCGGCCCCCGGTAAGAGGGACACCGCCGCAACAGGCTTGGACCCAATCGCCTACTTCAATTCCACCCACACCGGCGCGTGGTCGCTGGCGCCATCCTCACCGCGCACGTCGCGGTCGATGCCGGCAGCCGTCAGGCGCCGCGCCAGTTTCTTCGACAGCAGGATGTGGTCAAGCCTCAAGCCCGCATCGCGCGGCCAGCGGTTCCGGCGATAGTCCCAGAAGGTGTAGAGCGTCTCCTTCGGGTGTTTCTTGCGCAGGGCGTCCGTCCAGCCCTGCTCGAGCAACGCGGCGAACGAAGCCCGGCTCTCCGGCTGCACCAGCGCGTTGTCGTCATAGGAGTGGGTGGCGTAGATGTCGCGCGGCTCGGGCACGATGTTGTAGTCGCCAGCCAGCACCACTGGCAGGCCGGTGTCGAGCAACTGTTCGGCATGCGCCTCCAGTCGCGCGTGCCAGGCCAGCTTGTAGGCGAATTTCGGGCCGGGCTGCGGATTGCCGTTCGGCGCATAGAGGCAAGCGATGATGATGCCATTCACCGCCGCCTCGATGTAGCGGCTCTGTCTGTCGGCATCATCACCGGGCAGGACATCGCGAGTCAGCACCGGTTCCGACCCCCGCGCCAGGATCGCGACGCCGTTC
This sequence comes from Mesorhizobium sp. M0051, assembly GCF_040323235.1. NCBI lineage: Bacteria > Pseudomonadati > Pseudomonadota > Alphaproteobacteria > Hyphomicrobiales > Phyllobacteriaceae > Mesorhizobium > Mesorhizobium sp. M0051. The sequence goes on along the minus strand of NZ_JAMYUT010000008.1, from coordinate 21,254 downwards.
CAGGTCGCCTCGCCCTTCCACACCGCGCCATAGCCGGCCGCGGCAAGAGCAGAGCGCGGAAACTGGGTGTCGCGCGCCTTCAGCTCCTGCAGGCAGACGACATCGGGTTTTGCGGCAGCCAGCCACGCCAGTAGGTTCTCGAGTCGGCTGTTGATGTTGTTGACGTTGAACGAGGCTATCTTCATCGAAGGTCAGGCAACGATCCGGCCCGACCACGCCTTCACCGTCTCCGCCAGCGTTTTCAAATGATCGGCGGCGGAGAAGCCCGAGATGCTCTTTCGCGGCTTGAGGTCGTGGTCGCCGTCCTCCAGCCAGACAACCTCGATGCTGTCGGAGAGCGCATAAGTCGCAACCTCATCCTTCGTGCCGAATTCGTCGCGCGTGCCCTGGAAGATCAGCGTTGGCGTCTTCAGATCGGCGAGGTGTTTTGTTCGCAGCTGCGTTGGCTTACCAGGCGGGTGGAAGGGATAGCCGAGACACAGCAGGCCCGAGATCTCACCCTTTGCAAGCATCTCGTCCGCGACCATCGAGGCGACGCGCCCACCCATCGACTTGCCGCCGATGATCAGCGGGCCGGCCACGCCCTTGGCCCTGAGGTCGGCGATCGCCTTGATATATTCCGGGTTCACCGTCTCGGCTCGCGGCGGTGGTTTGCGATGCCCATAGCGGCGCGCGGCCATATAGTGAAACTCGAAGCGCGCAACCTGGAAGCCGACTGCAGCCAGCGCTTTGGCGGTGGCGGTCATCGACGGCGAATCCATCGACGCGCCCGCGCCATGCGCGAGCAGGATGGTGATGGAGGCGGTGTCGTGGCCGTCGAAGAGGAAGGTGGTCATGAGGCAGCCTTCCGACAAAGGCCGAATTCCTTCGCACCCCCCTCTGGCCTGCCGTCCGCGCCAGCTGCATATCCACGAACTGCACGCCTTTGGCCGCCACCCCAGCCCATTCCGAATCTGCATCGAGGTCGAGATATCGCACCCACAGCCTACGCGCCTCCAGCAAATTGCCGGCGTCGAATTCCAGCCTCGCCAGGTTGAACACCGGATCGGCATAGGTCTTGTCCAGTGCGATTGCCTTCTGCAAATGCCTTCGCGCCGAAGCCTCGCGGCCTTGCTCGCTCATCAGTCCGGCGAGGTTGAACCACGCCTCGACGAAAGCCGGATCAAGCTTTATCGCCCGGGCATAATCGTGTGCGGCGTCCGCCGCGTGGCCGCCGGCGCGCAGGCAGTTGGCGCGGTTGAAGGCTGCAATCGCGTCACTCGGATCGATGGTCAGGCAGCGCTGGTAGAGTGCGGCCGCCCCGTCATGGTCGCCCCCCTCCTCCGCCGCTTCGGCCTCGGCGAACAGCTCTTCCAGCGTGTCGTCGCCCTCCGCCCCGGCCGTCCCGAGATCGAACAGCAACTGCCCGTCGAGTTCGCTCTGGCCGTCCTCAAGGTAGATCGCATCCGCGCGCCCGTGCTGCGAGCCGACATTGAGCGACTTGGCGGTGAGCGAAGCGACCGGGCCGGAACGATGGACGGAGCGCGCGATCGCGCCCCATGTCGCACCACCGGCGATGAGCCCGGCATATTTGCGCGCCAGGATCAGGTCGCGGAAGGAGTACGGTTCTGCGTCATGCTCGAACGCATCGAACAGGCTGAGCAGGTCGAGGTCGGCGCCCGATAGCCGCGATTGCTCGATCAGCGATTGACGCGACAGCGAAGATGCTTCCGGCGCCTTCATCAGCCCGAGTAGCCGCAGGAAACCGTTCTCGCTGAGGAGTACGCGCCCGGCTGTGCGCTCGGCGGCGACGCGGCGCTCGATCTCGGAGTCGCCGTTCTTCGTCAATCCAGCCTTGGGGAGCAGCGTGCGGCCGAACACGACATGGGTCGTGCGCCGGGTAATACCACGCCGCAACTGGCCGTGCTGGCGTTCCACTTCGCGCGCGGCCAGCCTGAGCGGAAACGCCGCCAGCGCGCCGACAGTGCCGAAGACGGCCCTCGGGACGGCCGGTGCCGTCATTTCCTGCTCTTGCCGACCGCCTTCAGCAGATTGGCCTTCAGCGGATTTTCAGCAGCGCCGCCCGCTGCCGCCTTCCTGGCGGCGGGCTTGGCAACCTCGTCGGCCTTGCTCTTCGACTTGGCCGGCGGCTTCGATTGCGAAAGGCTCGCCTTCAGCGCATCCATCAGATTGATGACATTGCCGCGCTCGGGTGCCGCCGCGATGATCGGCTTGTGGCCCTTCAGCTTCTCGCGGATCATCGCCATCAGGGCGATCTCATAGCGGTCCTCGTAGTTCTTCGGATCGAAGGTGGTTTCCTTCTGCTTGATCAGGGCTTCGGCGAGCTGCAGCATTTCCGGATCGGGCTTGCCGGCCGGGATATTGCCAAAATATTCAGCCGTGCCACGCACTTCGTTCGGGTTCCTCAACGTGCACACGAACATGCCGTTCTCGCGCGCGCCGATCGTCACCACGCGTTCCCTGCTGGACAGCACAAGGCGGGCGATCGCCAGCTTGCCGGATTTGCGCATGGCTTCGCGCAGCACGGCGAAGGTCTCTTCCGCCATCGCGCCATCGGGCGCCAGATAGTACGGCGCGTCCTGATAGATGACGTCGACCTCGCCCTCGTCGACGAAAGCCTCGATGTTCATCGTGTGGTTGGATTCGATGCGCACCGCGTCGAGGTCGGCATCATCGATGATGATGTACTGCTTGTCCTCGTATTCGTAACCCTTGACCAGGTCAGAACGCTCGACGAGCCCGAGTTCGGGGTCGACCGGCTTCATATTGATGCGGTTATGGGTCGTCTTGTGCAGCTGGTTGAACGAGATGCGTTCGCTGGCACTGGTGGCGGGGTATAGTCGCACCGGACAGCTGACCAGACTGAGTTTGAGGTAACCTTTCCAACTTGCCCTGGGCGCCATGAAACACTCCTACGCGGTCATGCACTGACTTTTTAGCTTGAGCATGATCTTATCCGAAAACCGGTTCCCACTTTTCGGGATCATACTCTCTGCAGCGCTTTTCGTCCGAAGGACGAACGAGGCTGCGGAAATCCTACACCGACCCCGCACGATACAGGGAAATTCCTGACGAAATGTTCCGGTACGTCTTTGTGGTCGTGAGTGGAGAATAATTCAAATTGTCGGAAGCGTCGATGGACTCTGGGCTCGGCTTCGCCGGACCTGGGTTCCTCGCCCCCATGAAATGGGGGAGAGGTGGCTCGGCGAAGCCGAGACGGAGAGGGGGAATGGCGCAACCCTATCCCAAGCTGGATCAGAGAAGCCATCTTCAACCGCTGGCGCCGCCCCCTCTCCGTCCGCTTCGCGGACACCTCTCCCCCATTTCATGGGGGCGAGGAACTTAGTTCTTCAAGGTAGGCAAATCCCGCGCGAACTCGTCAATCTCCGCCCATGGATCCCCCGACGTCGCCAGCAGTCCCGGCAGCGAGGAATAATTCAGGTCCTGCGGCGCATCGATGGATTCGAGGTCGCTCCAGCTCACCGGTGTCGAGGCCGGCAGATTGGTGCGGGCGCGCAGCGAATAGGGCGCCGCCGAGGTGTGGCCGCGCGCGTTGCGGTGATAGTCGATGAAGATGCGCTTTTTGCGGTTGTCCTTGCCCATGGTGGTGGTGAAGGTGTCGGGCGCGGTGGCGGCCAGATGCGTGGCTATGGCGCTGGTCGCCTGGTGCAGCTTCTTCCAGTTCTGCTTGCCCGTCACCGGCACGGTGATGTGGATGCCGCTGCCGCCGGAGGTCTTGGCGAAGGGCACCAGCCCCAGCCCCTCCAGCTCGCCTTTGATGTGCACGGCGGCCTCGATCACCTCGCGCCACGAAATCCCCTCGCCGGGATCGAGGTCGAAAACGATCTGGTCGGGCCTGTCGAGGCTGGTGCGGTGGGTGCCCCAGGTGTGGAATTCGACGACGCCGAACTGCGCCAGCGCCAGATAGCCTTTTGCGCCTTCGACCGAGAGGTAGGATTTGGTCTCGCCCTCGGAGTTGGTCGCCTCGAACGTCACCACCGAGGGCGGCATGCCGGTAAAGGCATGACGCTGGAAGAAACAGTCCTTCGGCAGGCCGGTCGGGCAGCGCACCAGCGACACCGGCCGCCCGAGAATGTGCGGCAGCATGAAGTCGCCGACCAGCGCGTAATAGACGGCGATGTCGAGCTTTGTCGGGCCGGTCTTGCCGAACAGCCGCCGCGTCGGGTTGGTCACCCAGATGGTGGCGAGATCAGCTTCCGAGATCAATCGCTTGCGTGTTGACGACACCGGCGTCGACAGGCCGACATCGCGCAAGCCCCGAAAAACCGCGTGGCGCAACGCATTGTCCGAAGTGCGGTTGGCGTAGTGGATGCGGGCCGAGAGCAGCGGCTTCACCCAGTTCATCTCGCGCATGATTTCGCGCGGCGCCCCCTCCGGCGCCCTCGCTCCTGCCGTGAGCGGCTCCAGCCTGGCGAGCAATTCAGCGGCGGTGCCGGCATCGAAGCCGGTGCCGACCTTGCCGCGATAGTGCAATTCACCGTCCTCGAATTCGGCCAGGCCGAGGGCTGCAAGACCTTCGGCCGCATCCGATGTGGTGTAGCCGGCAATGACGAAGTCATCGCTTTGCAGCGCCTTGGTCTTGGTCCAGCTCTTGGTGCGGCCGCTCTGATAGGTTGCGCTGGCGCGCTTGGAGACGATGCCCTCCAGCCCGAGTTCCGACGCCTGGTCGTAGAGCCCCTGCCCGGAGCCCTCGACATGGTCGGAGAACTGGATGGCGGAATTGGCGCCGAGGCCGGACAGCAATTGCGCCAACAGTGCCTTGCGCCGGATCAGCGGCGCCTTGGTAAGGTCCCAGCCGTCGAGATGGAGAAAGTCGAAGGCGTAGAAGTGCAGCTTGCTGCCGGCGCCCTCGGCCAGCGCGTCCTGCAGCAGCGCGAAGCGGCTGATGCCCTTGGCGTCGAGCACGACGATCTCGCCGTCGATGATGGCGTCGCGGCATGGCAGCTTGGCGAAGGCACTGGCCAAGTCGCCATAGCGTTTCGTCCAGTCGATGCCGCCACGGGTGATCAGCCTGACCACACCCTCAGTGACATGCGCCATGGTGCGGTAGCCGTCGAATTTGATCTCGTGCAGCCAGGCCTCTTTGGTGCCCTCGCCATCTGGTGGTTTTGGCACCTGCGTCGCCAGTTGCGGTTCGATGCGGCTAAGTGCCGGGGCCTTGAACGCGCCCGGCAGCATGCCAGGCTTCAGCGAACCCTGCTTGGGTGCGGGTTTGGCGGCCGGTTTCGCTGGCGCCACGAGCTCCTCGATGCGTTTCCCGGATTTGACGCTTTCGGGCCGCGCTGTGAGAATGTCGAGCGCGGTGTCGGAAGCGAGATCACGCTCCTTGAACAGCAGCCAGTTTTTCTTGCTGGGGTCCTCGCCTGGCTTCGGCTTCAGCCGGGTCAGCATCCAGCCGCCATTGAGCTTCTCGCCGGCCAGCCGGAACTTGAAGGCACCGGTCTTGAAACTCTTTTCGACGTCGTCCATCGGCGCCCAGGTGCCGGTGTCCCAGACGATCATCGGCCCGCCGCCATACTCACCCTCGGGGATGACACCCTCGAAGTCGATATATTCGAGCGGATGATCCTCGGTCTCGACCGCCAGGCGCTTGTCGGCCGGATTGAGCGAAGGCCCGCGCGGCACCGCCCAGCTCTTCAGCACATCGCCGACCTGCAGGCGCAGATCGTAGTGATCTGCGGTGGCGTGATGCTTGTGGACGACGAAGCGGTTGCCTTCGCTGGCAATGAGCCCACCGGCAGGTTCCGGCGTCTTCGAGAATTCGCGCTTGGCGCGGTAGGTTTTGAGCTTGGGGGACGGCAAAGCTGCCGATCTCCCCCCTTGCGGGGGAGATGTCCGGCAGGACAGAGGGGGGTGCTGTCCCACCAGCATTTCGGATTTCCCGGCTCGGTGCGAACGGATGGAAGTCACGCTCTCAATCGTCGGTGGCCGGTACAAGTTCCAGTTCCGCCGGTGACAGCCCCTGCTGCAGCTGGCTCAACCGGAATTCATCGACCCAATAAGCCTCGCCGTCGACCAGAACGCGGGCCTGGTAGGTGCCGGCGGAGAAGCTCTGCGCGGTGATGTAGACCTTGTGGCGATCGAGCGCCTTGCGAACTGCTGCGCGCTTCGAGTTCTGGCCGATGACGGGACTGAACATGACGCTGCCCTCGGTCGCCCTGACACTTAACGCGGCCGCTTCCGCGGCCTGGCGACTGGGCTCAAGGATGACGGAGACGCGCAGTCCTGTCAATTTCAGGCGTTGGCGGGTAGTTGGTCAGTTTGAAATTGAGGAGAATGGCAGGTCCATCGAATGCGCGACTAGAGTCGCCTTGTAATGATTGACCAAAGCCCAAAGTGTTCCGCGGAGATCGTCTGCTTCCTCGAATGCGTCAGAGCCGATGCCAATTCCCGCGCAAATGAGGTCTGCTTGTTTCGCGAGCGAATGTAGGGTGTCGCCCTGAATCAAAACGCCGGGGAAGGCTCGCCCTGGATGCCGCATCACTGCTGCATTTGTTGCGTCTGAATAAATCTCAATGTTATCGATCCGCATCCGCTTCAACTCACCTTTTTGCACCAGGCCACGAACCACCGGCTTTTCGGCCTCTTTCGCCTCGATCAGCGCAACGATCCAATCTCCCGAAGCTTGCCAGCCACGCCAGCGGCCATCGCCGGGGTCATGCAGGATAGCCGCCCTCAGGACTTCAATCGGCGCAGGCCGCGCACCAGGCTTTGAACGGTCGTGAACAGCCGCGGATTGGATCGCACCGTGCGCTCGGCCCGTCCGCGAAGCGAAGCGACGGCTGCCACGCTCTTGCCGAGCAAAGTCGGCGTTTCGTCGATCTCGGCCAGAACGGAACCCTCGGCGCCGAACTGTTCCTTGTAGGACTGTCCACCCACCGAAAGGTCGAAATAGTCGAAGCCCTTCTGGCGCGCCCATACCATCAAACGACCCATGATCAAAACGCCGGCCGAGACGTTGCCCACCAGGTCTTGGTCTATCCCGATCACGAGCGTATGCAAGGTGCCTTGTCGGACCAGCGCGTACTGCGCGGCGACCCAATCCTCACCGGTACGCAATCCGAAGACCCGCACCGATCCGTCTGACAGGCCCTGAAGAGCGGCATCTCGATAGAAATCGACAACCGCCGGCTGCGCCAGCAGGTCGAAACGCCCCAATCGGCGAAAGCGCTTGAGCCGCATCTCGACAAGCGTCTCGAAGATAGTCGACACCAGGGCCGGCGTGTCGGCCTCGACCAGATCCGTCTGGCCGTGCCGCTCAAGCCGGCGCCAATCCTTGTTGAAGGTTTTGACAAAGGACGGCCTGCCATTGCGCTTGATCAGGGTTTCCGGATCGCCGTCCAGGACGAGGCCGGATGTGATCTGGTTGGAATCGCGAGAGGCCGCCAGCATCGCCAATGGATTGGCCACGCCGTACAACTGGCGCGGAATTCCCCTGATATGGATCCGATCCGCGGGCGGCAGGACGGACCGCACCGCCGCCCATGCCGCCTCGGCACCCCGGGTGGTCCACGGGCTCGCGTCCGCCAAAAGCGGCGCTGAATAGTCGCAGACATCGCAGCTCAGCCATTCTATCACCCGATGTCCGAACCTCGAACTCCGCATCAGCGGCATGAGCATTTTAAGGTCGCCAGTTCCGGCGTCAGCCACCTCGACGACCAGCAGTTCGGCGCCTGCGGGCATCAGCCGCTTGGCGACCTCCTCGACCCACGCGTAATGCTGATGGGCGGTGCAAACACCATCTGCCTGGCATTGAAGCCAGAGTGGTTTGACCGCTTCGAGGCTGGTGTGCAGCCGCGCCGAGTAGGCATCGTTGGCGACGGTTACGGGACTGGAAGCCTGCCCTTCGGACAAGCCGGTCGCCGCAGCACTTTGCGCTGCCTGGCCTGCCATATCTTCTCCTATCGTTTTGCCGTTGCGAACGGGACTGCCCGCCGCCACGAACCCAATCGGCTGTAACGCGCCTCATCTGGATGCTCGAGATTCCATATGCGGTGATGCGCAAAATACCATGATGCCGCGAGCACGAAGGTCTCGGAGACGGCTGAACCCACCAACGCCCATGGCGGAGACGCAATCGCCAGCAGGATCGCGATCAGTACTAGCCCGACGACCGCACCGCCCATCGTGGTGAACGCAACGATCCGGAAATCGCCGAGTATCTCAAGCACGATGCGGGGCATGATGTAGAGCATGATCGGGACAAAATTCGCGATCACGAAAAACCCGATGAAGCCGACCGAGGCATCCTGGAGGGCCTGGGATTTTATCGTCGGCAGGACGAACATGATCGCGCACCCATAAACCAGGCCGCCTAGCCCCATGACGATCGCCCAGATCTTTGCCTGCGCCCAAACACGGCCTGTTTCGTGGTTCCGCATCAGCCTCGCCAGTTCTGGCTGCGTCATGTTTACGAAAGCAAGACTGATGATGCGCAGCGGCGCAAACAGCACCAGGACCGCCGCCAGCGGTGCGTAGGCGGCAGGCCCGGCAATGCCCGCAACCAGCAGCGCCAGACATTGACCCTGGATGTTGGTTGTGGTCGCGCTGAATGCCGACCAGCGCAGCTGGTGCCAGAGCCTGATATAACGTCGCCGCGTCGGCATACGGAAGCTGACGCGAAGTGTGCGCCGAGCCAGCCGAACCAGGACGAAAATGCCGAACACATTTGCCACGGCAAGTGCATAGAACACCATCTGCAGCGGCTCTTGGGCCAGCCAGATCGTCAGCCCGGTCAGGAAGGTGCCGACCATCGTAAAAGCCGCATCGCTGATGGAAACGACCACCTGCTGGCGACGCGCGAAGAATGCCGTGCGCATATGGCTGCGCAGCGACCACGCGCCGACGAAGCAGCCTGCGGCAATTCCGCTTGGATCGCCGAGCAGATGCATCAAGATTGCCGTGCCGACGGCCATCAGCAACGCCACGATCAGCGCCGCCGTTCCGAAGGCCACGTCATGGGCGTCGACGCCGGCGCTGTTCGTGCTTTTGCTCATCCAGATGCTGGCGGGAACGGCGGTGAGCGACCTGATGTAGGACAAGCCGACGCCGCCCATCACCATGGCAATGGCGAAGAGGCCGTAGCCCTGCGCCGATAGCAAGTGCAAGAGCGCGATGTTGAGGGCAAAATGAAAGCCGCTCTGCATCGCCTCGCCGCCGATCATCAGCACGAGCCGTCGAACCAGATGGCTCGGGAACGCAACCGTCACGGCCTCGTCTCCGCTTCGCGGGCTGCCCGCGCCCGGTCCAGCCTCGCCATGGTCGTTCTCAGCTTGTCGGCGGCGATCGCGGCGATCGCGGCCGCGGCGACCGGCTCGCTGAAGATCGTCTCGTAGCGCGCGCGCCCGGCGGCGACAAACCTACGCCAGGCCTGCGGCCGCAGGATGATCTCCTGCAGTTTCACCGCAAGAGCTCCTGCGTCGCCGGGCGGAACGTGCCAGCCGGTCTCGCCGTCGCTGACCACTTCTACCAGCCCGCCGATCGCCGATACCAGCGGCGGGCGGCCATAGGCCATCGCCTCGATGGCGACGCGCCCCAGCGATTCCGGACGCCGCGACGGCACGGTGACGATATCGGCCCAACGGTAGTGCTCCGAAGGGTCAGGCACGAAAGGCAAGACGCTGACGCGCCCGGTGAGATCCATGGTCTCTACCAGTTCGGCCAACGCGCGCTCGCGCTCGGTGCTTTCAAAGGCTCCGCCGACCAGCCGCACTTCGATCCTCGCCTGCAGCGCCGGCGGCATCGAGGCAATCGCCTCCAGCAGCACCTCCTGCCCCTTGATCCTGTTGATGCGGCCGAGCAGCAGCACGCGCAACGGGCGCTTGCCATCATAGGTCGTCGGTTCGACCGCCGCCGGCCCGGCAACACCGTTGTAGATGACGTGCGTTCGCGCGGCCTTGGGTTTGCCGAACGCGGCGCGCGTTGCGCGCGAATTGAAGATCAGATCCGCATGGCTCCAGTGCATCAGGCCGACGAGTATCCTGCGCATTGCGCCTTCGGGGATTTCATGGATATGCAGGACGGCCTTGCGAGGGAGAAGGCGCGCGGCCAACGCATAGTCGGCGACGATCGAGGTGTTGACGTAAACCAGGTCGCAATCCCTGAGACGCCGCCACGCCCTGAACACGGCAACCGGCAATCGCGCCATCTCTACCGTCGCAAGGCGCGCAATGGCCTGGCGCCTCAGCACCCAGAGCGGTTCGAAGACGATCCGGCTGGCATGGGCTTCCAAAATCTGCACGATCGGCCCACCGCGCGGCAGAACCACCTCGATGTCGGCCGACGGAAACGCTGCGCGCAACGCAGCAACGCTCTCCGCGAAGCTGCGGTCCGAACCATAGAGTTCATAGCCCTGATGAACGCAGGCAATCCGCATCTTTGTTTCCCGCCAGGTGCTACAACCATCGCGCTGGCGATAATGTGCAGAGGCATTGCCGCAAGAATCATGCCGGGCTGAGTAGGCCGACTACCGGCTGCACGACCCTGGCACTGCTTCGTTTCGATACAGTTACGCACAGAAGGGTTGACCGAGAATGAAACGACCGGGTTCAACACGTTTTTTTTACAACCCCGCGCGATGATCGTTCCCCAAGAATGCTGAAACAGGGACACGGCAGGGAAGTTGCCGTCTGTTTCCAAAAAATTCAGCAATTACCAGTGTATAGAAGACGACCTGAAAGTGCCGCCGGCCATGAAACCAGAGACGCCTGCTATTCTGATCCTGGGGACCCGCGGCATACCCGCGGCCCATGGCGGCTTTGAAACCTTTGCCGAAAGACTGGCACTGTTTCTTGTCGCGCGAGGCTGGAAGGTCGCCGTCTATTGCCAGGACGAGGTCGAGCGGATCGACCAGCGGGTGCGCAGCGAAACCTGGCGCGGCATCGAGCTCATCCACATCCAGGTTGCCTCCAAAGGGCCGCGTGCGACCTTGGAATTCGACTGGCAATGCGTCCGCGACGCCGCCGGGCGGCAGGGCGTCTGCCTCGTACTCGGCTACAATGGCGCAATGTTCCTGACCTGGCTCAGGCTGAAGCGGCGCAAGATCTTCACCAATATGGACGGCATCGAGTGGCGGCGCCCCAAATGGGGCATGGCGGCACGCGCCTGGTTCTGGCTCAACGAGTGGATCGGCGCTTGGGCCTCGCATCGGCTGGTGGCCGATCATCCCGCCATCGCCGATCACTTGGCGACGCGCCGGCCACGCAGTGCCATCGCCACCATCGCCTATGGCGCCGATCCGGTAACATCGGCACCGGAAGCGCCGGTCCGTGCGCTCGGCCTGGAGCCCGGGCGCTATCTGGTCTCGATCGCGCGCATCGAGCCAGACAACAACATACTGCCGATCGTCGGAGCCTTTTGCTCCGCCAAGCGCGACATGAAGCTGGTGGTGCTGGGAACGCTGTCCGACGACATCCCCTATCATGTCGCCATCCGCAAGGCGGCGAACGGCTCGGTGGTTCTGCCGGGCGCCATTTACGACCAAGCGACCGTCAAGGCGCTGAGGTACCACGCACGCGCCTATCTGCACGGCCACACGGTAGGCGGCACCAACCCGTCGCTGGTCGAGGCGCTGGCTGCAGGCAACATGGTGATCGCGCACGACAATCCGTATAACAGGTGGACCGCGGGTGCCGCGGCAATCTACTTCACCGACAAGGACAGTTGCGCCGAACGGATGCAGCAGGCGCTGGACGATGACGATCTGGTCCGCAACTGCGGCAATGCAGCGAGGGCGCGCGCCCGCGAAGCCTTCCGCTGGGACGATGTCCTGACTGCTTATGAAAATGAAGCCTATCGGCTTCTCGGTGTCACGGCCCCAGACGCCATCGCGACCAATCGCGCATCAGCCGGCACCGCATGACAGGCTGGTCGCGCCGGCGGGTGCTGCGGACGGCGCTGTCCACGGCGGCCGCCCTTGGCTCGCTCCCGATCCTACCTACCGCTCGCGCCGCCGACGCGCCGCAGTTCCGGCGCGGCGTCAACGCCTGGCCGTGGTTCTCCCTGACGCGCGAATTTCCCGCACCGCGGACCGACTATGACTGGCCGCCCTTCCAGTCGCAGCGGCCGGTGCCGACCCCAGACGACCTTGGTCGGCTGCGCAGGACCGGGCTCGATTTCATCCGTTTGCCGGTCGATCCCGGTCCCTTCCTGGCCGCCGACACCGCCACGCGCGGTCAGTTGCTGGACATGCTCGACGCGGCCGTCACCGCCACGCTCGATGCCGATCTCGGCATCATCGTCAACGTCCAGGCCAATGGCGCCACCCATTACTGGAACCCCGACCGCATGATCTCCAGCACCGCGGCACCCGCCTTCGATCTCTATCGCGGGCTGGTGAGCGAGCTTGCTGGCAGGCTCGAGCGGCTCCAACCCGGCAGGATAGCGCTCGAGCCGGTCAACGAGCCGACGCAGGCCTGCGCGTCGAACGTCTGGTCGCAGATCCAACTCGCTCTTCTGACCGCGGCAAGGTCTTCGGCAGCGACCCTGCCGCTGGTCGTCACCGGCGGTTGCGGCTCGATGGTGAGCGGACTGACCGCTCTCGATCCGGCGCCGCTGTCACGGTTCGAGCCGATCCTGTTCACCTTCCACTTCTACGAGCCCTATCTGTTCAGCCATCAAGGCGCGCCGTGGATGCGCGAACCCGTCTACCGGTCGCTCAACAATGTGCCATGGCCGGCATCCGCCGGCTCGTTGGAACAGACGCTGGTGTCCGTCAGGGCGCGCATGGCGCAGGACACCGAAACCCCTGAAGACGCCAAGCAGGCCGCCTATGCCGAAACCGAGCGGGTACTGAAAGTCTATTTCGACGCCCGTCCCGACCGCTGGTTCGTCGACAAATATCTTGGCGAGGTTCGCGCCTGGGCCGACGGCCACGGTCTAGCGCCGGAACGCATCGTCATGGGCGAGTTCGGCGCGCTGCGCACCGACGCCCGCTATGTCGCCGCACCCAATCCGGACCGGGCACGCTACATCGCCGACGTCAGGCAGAGCGCCGAGGCGTTCGGTTTTGGCTGGGCGTTCTGGGATCTCTTCGACGGCATGGGGATGATGGATGACACCACGCGGGCGCTGGACCCTGATATCATCGCGGCGCTTGGCTTGGCCATGCCGGCGGACTGACCGGTCTCACCATCGCCTTTGCCGGCCGGTACAGCACCAAAGCCAGCACCACGAACTTCGTCAGCAGCGTCGTCTTCGAGGCGACGCTTTCCGAGGTGTTGATCAGGATGATCCAGCCCAGCATCGGCAGCCAGATGCCGGGATGGCAGCGCCGCGCCACCTCAAACAAGAACAGCACGAAGCCAAACGTCAGCAAAAGGGTGAAGAAGGCGCCCTGGTAGACGATCGTGCGGATGATCGGGTTCTCGATGCCCTGTTCGAGACCGTTGATGCGGCGCAGGCTGTCGACCAGTTCGACATCCGGCCCAACGATCAGGTCGCGCCATTCCAGATACTTGAAGAGCTCGAACATCTCGACGCGGGCATTGGCGCTGCCGCTGTCCGACACGAAGCGCTCCAGCAGCGCGTCGAAAAAGCCATAATATGCCGCCACGACGATGACGACCGGCAACAGCGCGGCAAGCATGAAGCCCAGTGCTGCACCCAGCAGGTTGACGCGGCCCCGGCGCAATTTGGTGATGCCCTGAAAAAACAGATAGAAGCCGCCGAGCACGATCGTCGTCACCATAGCCGTGCGGCCTCCGAAGGCGACGAGTGCCGCGCATTGGAGGCCGATCAACCCTATCCGCACAGGCATAGATAGGGATCTGGCGCCGGAGAGCAGCGCAAGCACGTAGATCGCTGTCACCATGGCATTGGCAAGCGGATGACCCTGCAGCGCGCTCGAGCGCAGATCGGTGGTAAACGCCACGCCGTCGAGGCGATAGGGGAAAAGCAGCGTCTTGGTCGCGAACTCGAAAAGGGCAAGCAACGCATTCGCCGTCATGACCACGTGAATGACGGTCTGCAGCCCGGCGAATGTTCGTTCGTCGTCCTCGCTGAGTATCAGCACCAGAAGTGCCGCGGCCACGAACGTATCGATCATGCCGGCCATGCCAGGACGCTGCCTGGCGATGACGACGAACAGCAGCAGGATCGAGATGGCGGCCATCAGCGCGCTGGCCGGCCGCCTGTCGGCGATATGGACGATATAGCCGACCGGATTGCCTGATGTGCAGGAGCGCCAGGCAAGCAAGAGCACGATGAGATAGGTGGACGGGTGGATCTTGGTCGCCGGGTTGCCGAACAGGCCGTCGTAATTGTAGCCCACCAGCCACAGCATGCCGCCCGAGACGCCAAACAGCACCGCCACCGCTGCGATCAGCCCGAAGCGCGTCAGCGCATCGACCGATGTGCCGGCGCGTCGCGCTGCAGCACCATGGTTCGAAGCGCTTCCGCTCCAACTGGTGGCCCAAGGGGTGGCCCAAGGGGTGGCCATGTCAGGCCGCCTCGTCGACCAGCAAGGCGGCCGTTGGCAACCGCCCCATGACGGAAACGGCCTGCGACGTCGCGGTAACGTCGCGCATCGGCGTGGCGTTCAGAGTGGCGACGAGCACGATCTCGTCGACCATGGCAACCAGCGGCGAGGCATTGAGATTGTCGGCCAGCGCGCCGCCGTCGATGACGACGAGCTCAAAGCTGCGGCTGGCGTGGGCCAGCATTTGCTGCGCGTAGTAGATGCCATGCGCTTCCTGGAAGGCCGCCTTTGAACGGCCCCTGCCGAGCACCGCAACGTTGCTGCCGGCCGCGTAGTGACTGACGGCCTCGAACGCATACTCGCCGCGCAGAACGTCGAGGACTCCCGGCTGCGGATCCTTCTGGCCGCCGCTGCCATTGGCATCGATGAACAGCACGCGGCTGCCCCTGGATGCCGCGACATTGGCCAGCAATCGCGCCACCCGGCTGCGCTGGGCGCCTTCGCCCGGCGACGATGTCACCAGGATGGATGGTACCAGCGGCCAGTCCGGCGGCCGCTGGCCCGAACTGAACATGCGTCTCAGCGCGAGGCCGACGACGGCATCGGTCTTCTGGCTGGAGACGGCCGCACTCCCGCCGAACGGCCACCTGCGACGGCCTGACTTTGCCGGCACCACGCCCAGCACCGGCGCCTCGATGGCCGACTGCATCTGGGCGCTGGAAAGCACCGTCGGAGAGGCATATTCGGCGATCAGCGCCAGACCGGTGCCGAGCCCTAGGCCGCCGAAGATCGCGCCGAACAACAGCAGCGAGAAAGGCGGCCAGCTCTTCTTCAGGGCCGGGATGGCATTGGAGATGATGCGCGCATTTGTGCTGTCGACATTGATCTGCTCGCGTGTCTCCTGCGCGCGCTGGAGATAGTTCGCATAGACGGACCGCACCGCCTCGAGATCGCGCTGCAGTTCGCGCAGCCGCACGGAGGCCTGGTCGGTGTCGAGCGACTTGCTCTTCATACCGGCGACCTTGGCTTCCAGCGCCTGCTGGTTGGCCAGCGCCCGTTCGTAGTCGGTCTCTGTGGCGGTGGCGATGCGGCCGAGTTCGCGCGCAATGAGCTGGCGCGTGTCGCGCAGCTGCTGCTGGGCTGCGATCAGCGAGGGATGACGCGGCCCCAGTTCGGTGCCGAGCTGCGAGACCTGGTCGACCAACGTCGCCTCTTGCGCCCGCAGGCTCGAGATCACCGCCGAGCGCATCGCTTCCGAGGTTGCGTCCGCCGTACCGCTCTTGCGGCGCATCTGGTCGACCTGCGCCTTCAGCGCCGCCGTGCGGCTCTGCGCCGCCGAAAGCTGCGTGTTGATCTCGGTCAGCTCCTGGTCGCTGACCAGATTGCCTGCCGCCATCACCATATTGTTGGCCGACTTGTAGGCCTCGACGGCGTTTTCGGCTTGCTGGACGCGTTTGCGCTGCTCGTCCAGCCGCGCGGTGATGGACACGGAAGCGTCCTTGGCCATTTGCGCTCGCGCGCTGGCCTTGTCGACCAGATAGGCCTGGGCGATGGCATTGGCCAGAAGGGCGGCCTTGTCGGCGCTCTTGGCGGTGACGATGACGTCGAGGACCAGCACCTTGTCGGCCCGCTTCACCGCCAGGCGTCGGCGTAGCGCGTCGAGCGTCTGCGCCGACCTGTCGCCTTCGGCCGATCCCGAACCGAGCAGGCCCGACAGCAAGCCCTGCCCGTTGAATTCGGGATCCTGCGTCAGGTTCGTCGCCGCGATCGCCCGCATCAGCACGCCTGTCGACTGGACCACGCTGACCTGGCTCTCGACCTGCGTGATGCCTCCGTCGGGTGAGATGCGGCTCGGATTGACGTCGTTGGTGATGACCTGCAGGTCCTGCGGATCGATGAGGATTTCCGCCGCCGAGCTATAAAGCGCTGGCGTGAGAAGGCCGTAGAGCAGAGCTACCAGCGTCAGCAGCGCGACGGTGCCGAAAATCCAGAACCGGCGGCGCACCAGGATGCGCTTCAGATCGCCGAGTTCGACAGTCGAAGCCGCATAAGATCCCGCGGACCGTCCCGCATCCGGAGAGCTTTGCTGAGGAACCATGGGCAGGGATGATTGCATGGCTGCCTCCGACAATACTCTATCAGTCCGCAAGCTCAGATTGCGGCGCTAAGCTAGCTATTCCTCCAACTGTTAAAAGATTGTTAATTATGTTGAGAGGTCATGTGAATTTTGGCACGCGGTTTGCTTAAAAATATACATACCTGGGTGTTGGCTACGCGGCGAGCGGAGATGTACTGGATGGGGCTACAGTTTGATCGGATCGGCAACCTTGTCGGGCCACCAACATGCAGGTAAGCCTGCGCCTGGACGGCGACTGCGTCCGCGCCTTTCACATCGCATTGCTGGAACGCCTCGCAGCGCTTGACGATGTCGAACTGTCCGTCGACGCCAAGCCTGCGGGCGGCGGCATCCCGCGCAGCGCCGCGGCGCTGTTTCAACTCGAAACGGCGATACACGGGCTGTCCCATGATGGGCTGGCGAAGCGTGTGCCGTTTTCGGCACTCGCTCCCTACCGGACGCAGGCGCCCGCTTCGCCCGATCTGGTTGTCGACCTCTGCGGCGATGTCGAGTTGGATGGCGTGCGGGTCTGGCGCGTCACCTATGATCGCGCCAGCGGCGAAGCGGCTTTGCTGGCCTTGATCCTCGCCGGCCGCACGCCGCTTGCCCGTATCGAAGAGAACGGCGTTGCAATTGCCGCCGGGCGCCTGGGAACCGAATATGGCGGCATCGCGCTCGCTTCCTTCCAGGACATGCTGGCGCGCACCGTCAGCCTGATCGTCGCTGCAATGACAGGCACGGCAAAATCCGTGCCTGATCTGCCCGAGCCGGCGCAACCCAATCCCCCGCCAATGCCCTCGGCCGGCAAGCTTGGCGTAAGAGCCGGCAAGGCGCTGGCGCGGCGCATCGTCCAGAAGATCTACCACCTTTGCTACAACGCGCCGCACTGGAAGGTCGGCTGGCGGCAAACCAACGGCCGCGATCTGTTCGATCTGCGCGCGCATCCGGCATCGGGCTGGCGAGAGCTGCCGGACGACGGCAGCCGCTTCTATGCCGACCCGTTCCCGATCCTCTACAAAGGCAAGCTGACCCTGTTCGTCGAGGACTATATCCACCGGCTGGGCCGCGCCATCATCTCCGCCGTGCCCTTCGGTCCGGCCGGCCCGATCGGACACCCTGAACCGGTGCTCGACCTGCCCTACCATCTCTCCTACCCCTTCGTCTTCGAACGTGACGGCGAGGTCTGGATGATCCCGGAAAGCTGCGCCAACGGCACGGTCGATCTTTACCGGGCCACCGCCTTTCCCGGCGGATGGGTCAAGGAGGCGACGCTTCTATCGGGTGTCGTCGCCAGCGACGCCACCCTGGTCGAGCATGGCGGCGCCTGGTGGATGTTCGCCACCGTCAGGGATAGCGGGGGCGCCTTCTCCGACGCGCTGCATCTATGGTCGGCGCCGGATTTTCGCGGTCCCTGGACGCCGCATCCGAACAATCCCGTGCTGATCGACATCGCCTCGGCGCGGCCGGCCGGCCGCATGGTCAAGCGGGGCAACGACCTGCTGCGCCCGGTTCAGGACTGCCGCAGGAGCTATGGCGCGGCTCTCGGCATCGCACGCGTTTCTCACCTTGATTTGATCGGCATGGAGCAGGTCGTTGAAACCATCTTAAATCCAGGTGCGCTATGGAGTGGGCGCAAACTTCACACACTCAACGAGGCGGGCGGGTTTGAATTCATCGATGGTTCGGCGATCGCACCACGCTGGAAACGACGGGTCCGCTATTAACCTAAACATTGGTTACTACCAGACACGCGCTTCGGTTGCTTGAGGTTGATTCGGGTCCGGAAGATATCTTTCTAACGTATTGTAATCTTGAAGTTGCTACCGGAAAGGGCAGCGAAATGAGTACCGCAGAGGCTGGCCAAACCGAAGTCGAAGTGGCGATCGTTGGCGCCGGGCTGGCCGGCGCCACTTTGGCAACCGTGCTGGGCAAGGCCGGGCGCAAGGTGGCGTTGATCGATCCGCACCGCGTCCATCACGACGAGTTCCGGGCCGAGAAAACCCGCTTGGTACAGATGCAATTATTCGACAAGATCGGCCTCGGTCCCGTCATCAGGCCCCTTGTCACTCCGACGACCGACATCCATGTCTTCCGGCTCGGACAGTTCTTCAATCGCAAGCAGGACTCGGAATTCGGGTTCTCCTACGGCCCACTGGTAAACGGCCTGCGCGAGGCCCTGCCGCCTGAAGTGCCGCTCACTGTGGGCAAGGTCGCCGAGGTCTCGACTGGGCCGGACCGGCAGCGCCTTGTGCTCACCAACGGCACCGTCATCGACGCCAGGCTGCTGGTTGTTGCCACCGGTTACAGCGAAGCGGTGCGCCGCGCCATCGGGGTGGAGCGCGTTGAGAATTCGAAGGCGCATTCGCTATCGATCGGATTCGATCTGGCGATCTCTCCGCAGGAATTCGGTTCTCGTTCCCTCACCTTCTATCCCAGGCGCATTGGGCATCGCATTGCCTTTCTTACCGTCTTCCGGATCGGCAACCGGATGCGGGCAAACATGTTTGTCTACCGGACCGTTGCCGAGGCGTGGACGCAAGCGTTTCGCGCGGATCCGCAACAAATGCTTCTGCAATTGATGCCCGAGATATCAGCGCAATGCGGCAACTTCGCCCTCGCCAGCCCGGTCGAATTGAGACAGGTCAGCCTGACGACCACCAGTGGCCACCGCCGGAGTGGCGTCGTCTTCATCGGCGACGCGTTCTCCACCACATGCCCGGCGCAAGGTGACGGCATCCGCCGGGTGGCTACCGATGTCGATCGCCTGTCGACCCACATCCCCGCTTGGCTGGAAACGCCCGGCATGGGCGTCGACAAGATCTGTACGTTCTACGACGACCCGATCAAGATAGCCGCCGACGCGACCGCCATGCGCTCCAGCCTCTACGCCAAGGCAATCTCCACCGAGGCCGGATTGGGATGGCGTATCCGCCGGCTGCGCAACAACACTGCCCGCCGACTGATGATAGTTGGCCGCAAGATCAGACATTTATCGCCGAAGCGGGCACTTGAGGCTATTCCGGAGGAGCCTAGATTGGACGTCCTGCCTCCGCTCGACAACATCTAGAGTACCCGTGAGCGCCAGGCTGAAACAGCTCGACAGCATCCAGCGGTTAGTCAGCGCCAGGCGGCCTCATTCTTTTGTTCGTAGTCACTGAAGGCCTTTTTCAGGCCGCCGAGGACTTCTGCCGCGGTTTCGAACATCGCCTTGAATTTGGGCTCGTCGACCTTGCCGATGTCCTCGCGAAGGTGATCTATGGTGTCCTGCAGGCGTGCCTGCATCTTCTGGGTATGATGCAGTGGATCGCGGTCGGCTTCGCTGACCATGGCTCTCTCCTTCGTTCTGCTGACTCGAATTGCCACTTCAACGAACAAGACTGAAGTCCGTTCCCGACATCGAAACCCGGCCGCGCGGCCCCGCTCAGGTCGGTTTTGGCTGTGACAAGCTTGGCGAGCCAACGGATTCCCGCATCAAGACCTTGCAAGGTTCGAGCCGCGCGATCGGCGGCTCCTCCCCGCCCGCGATCCTGGCAAACAGCGCCTCCATGGCGTGGCCGGCGATCTGGCGCACCGGCTGCACCACGGCGGCGATAGCCGGCCATGTCACCTGCATCCATTCGGCGTCGTCGAAGCCGACCAGCGAAATGTCGTCGGGGCAGTGCCAGCCGCGGCGGCGAAATTCGGACAGCGCCACCAGCGTGCCCTTGAGGAACAGCGAATAGACCGCCGTCGGCCGTTCGCCTTTTGCAAAATAGTCGCGCAATTGCGCCCGCAGTGTTTCGACATCGGCTTCGGCAAGCACGACGTCGATGCGAACATCCGGCGCCAGTGCCCGTGCAGCGGCGCGAAAGCCCTCTAGGCGGGCGCGCCCCGTCGCCGCCTGTTCGCTCAGACCGACGACCAGGATGTGGCGATGGTCCTTGCCGATCAGCTCGCGCGCGACCTCAGCGCTAGCGGACGCACTGTCGGCCGACACGGTGTCAAAGGCGTCGTCGGACAGCACGCGGTCGATCAGCACGCCGGTCATGCCGTTGGCCTTCATGAATGCGGCAGCCGGACCATGTTCGTTGCGCACCGGCGCCAGCACCACGCCGGCCACCCGCCAGTCATGCATGCGGGCCAGGATCTCGGTTTCGCGCGCCTCGGATTCGCGGCTCGATGCCGCCACCAGCGTATAGCCGCGCTGCTCGGCGAAGCTCTCGAGCTGCGTGACCATCTGGCCGAAGAACTCGCTTTCGAACTCTGGCATGATCGCGCCAATGATGCGGCGCTTGGCCCGGCGCAGGTCGGAGGCAAGCGGATCGATGCGGTAGCCCAACAGCTCGACGGCATCGATGACGCGCTGCGCATTCTCTGGCTTCACCGTGGTGACGCCGGCCATGACCTTGGAGACGGTGGCGGCCGACACGCCGGCGCGGCTTGCCACGTCGTGGATCGACGGACGCCGCTGCTGGGCCTGCCTATGCGCCATTGGTTCTTTTCCCGAGGCGGGGGCAAACGCATTTCTCGCCCGCTGCAATAGGAGTAAATCGATTTTTCGTGGTTGTAAATCGTTTAATCCAAGGTAACACTCCCCCCGAGAGAGGCGCGATCCAGATCATCGCCGGGAGGAATCGTCATGTCAAACAATGCCTTGCCGCTGGTCATCAGCGCGCCGGAGCCACGCACGCTCGACCTCATATTCACATCGCCGCAACTGGC